>JAQBNV010000306.1 GCA_028288395.1 Adhaeribacter sp.
AGGGCATTTTTCGCCGTTGGTTATAAAATTCGAGAACCAGCTCCGGATCTTGTTGCCAGCCTTCCGGCGATGCTACTGCCATCACATCATGGCCTTCCCACAAACCATTCGCATCTCTAAAGGTTGCAATCCCGCTTTCGGCACTAATACCAGCACCGCTTAAAACCACTAGTTTTTTCTTTACCATGCGCTAACCGTTTAAAAAAAAACCTCTAACCTTAATTTTCTTCGGAGGAAAAAATATAAAGTTAGAGGTCTAAAAATATAATGGGTTTTTATTTCTTTTTGCTTGCCGTTACCGCTTTTTTAGTTGTAGCAGCCGTTTTTTTCTTCGGGGCAGCTTTCTTTTTGGGTGCTTCTTTTTCGGGCTTTTCAGCTACGGCTTTCTTCTTGAAGCCTCCCCGGGCCGGTTTGTCAGGGGTCTGCTCAGCCAGAACCAGACATTCTTCTAAAGTAAGTTCGCTTGGTTCTTTTCCTTTCGGAATTTTTACGTTCTTCTTGCTCACCACAATGTAAGGGCCGAAGCGTCCGTTTAAAACCTGTACATCGGGGTTTTCGGCAAAAGTCTTGATGCACTTTTCAGCATCTGCTTTACGTTTTCCTTCTATAATGGCGATGGCTTCTTCTGCATTAACCGTGAAAGGATCGTACTGTTTAGGTAAAGAGTAAAATTTACCCTCGTGTTTAATAAAAGGCCCAAAGCGGCCAATGGCTGCTGTCATTTCTTTATCTTCGAAGAGGCCAATGTTGCGGGGTAATTTAAATAGTTCTAAACCTTCTTCGAGCGAAATACTTTCTAAAAATTGACCTTTGCGTAAACTAGCGTAGGTCGGTTTTTCTGTTTTTTCCTCATTTTCTTCGCCCAACTGCACATAAGGACCAAAACGGCCAAGTTTAGCCAATACTTTCTTGCCGGTCACGGGGTCGGTTCCCAATTCCCGGGCGCCGCTTACCGCCGACCGCTCGATATGCTGGCTCGATTCGATGGTTTCGTGGAAAGGCCCGTAAAAATTTTCGAGCATCTTTTCCCATTGTTTTTTGCCAGACGCTATCTGGTCAAATTCTTCTTCTACTTTAGCCGTGAAAGAATAATCAATAATGGTCGGAAAATAATCTTCCAGAAAATCATTTACCACCATCGCCATATCGGTCGGGAATAGTTTTGATTTTTCGGCGCCCGTAATTTCGGTTCTGGTTTCGGTGTGCAATTGGTCCTGGGCCAAGGTTAAAACCTGGTATGCCCGCTCTTTCCCTTCCCGGTTATCTTTTTCGACGTATCCGCGTTTCTGAATCGTAGAAATAGTGGGGGCGTAGGTAGAAGGCCGGCCTATTCCCATTTCCTCCAGCTTTTTTACGAGGCTTGCTTCTGTGTAGCGGGGGGCCGGCCGCGAAAACCGTTGGGTAGCCTGTAACCGATCCAGTTGCAACACCCTCCCTACGGCTAAAGGTGGCAGCATCCCTTTTATATCATCGTTCTGCTCGCCATCGTCTTTCGATTCAATATATACTTTCAGGAATCCTTCGAAGGTCACCACCTCGCCGGTTGCTACCAATTTGGTGTTGGGCAGGGTAGAAATGCCAATGGTAGCCGTAGTTTTTTCAATGACCGCATCGGCCATTTGAGAAGCAATGGCCCGCTTCCAGATTAGTTCGTACAGCCGTTGTTCGCTGCGGTCTTCGCTGCCTTGTTTTGCGTTAAAATCGGTAGGCCGGATGGCTTCGTGAGCTTCCTGAGCCGAACCGGATTTGGTTTTATATTGGCGGGTTTTGGCATAATCTTCGCCGAAAGCGCGGGTGATTTCGGTGGCGGCGTTGTTTATCGCTTCCTGCGACAAAAGCGTGGAGTCCGTCCGCATATAGGAGATCTTACCGGCTTCGTAAAGCTTTTGGGCCAGGTTCATGGTCTGGGCTACCGAGTAACCCATTTTGCGGCTGGCTTCCTGCTGCAGGGTAGAGGTTGTGAAAGGAGCTGCCGGACTTCTCTTGGTAGGCTTCTTTTCAACGTTTTCTACGGTATATTCCGCGCCTTTACAATTTTCCAGAAAAGCCTGGGCTTCGGCCTGGGTTTTAAAGCGGGTTGGCAGTTCAGCCTCCAGCTTTTTCCCATCCATGGTTAAAAAAGCCACTACTTTAAAGGCAGATTCTGCTTTAAACTTTTCAATTTCCCGCTCGCGTTCCACTACCAACCGCACGGCTACCGATTGCACGCGCCCGGCCGAAAGACCGGTTTTGATTTTTTTCCAGAGGATAGGCGAAAGTTCAAAACCAACCAGGCGATCGAGTACCCGGCGCGCTTGCTGGGCATTCACCCGGTTTATATCTATCGCCCGGGGCGATTCAATAGCGTTTAGAATTGCATTTTTAGTAATTTCCCGGAAAACAATGCGCCGGGTTTTGGCATCGTTTAGATTCAAAGCTTCGGATAAGTGCCACGAGATGGCTTCGCCCTCGCGGTCATCATCCGATGCCAGCCAAACAATTTCGGCTTCTTTGGCTAATTTTTTCAGCTGCGCAATTATTTCTTTTTTATCTGCCGAAACTACATAGGTTGGTTTAAAGCCATTTTTTATATCAATGGCATTATTGTCTTTCGGCAAATCACGCACGTGTCCAAAACTGGATTTAACGATAAAATCCTTCCCCAAATAACCTTCTATCGTTTTGGCTTTCGCCGGTGACTCTACTATTACTAAATTTTTAATCATTCTTTATTATACTATAAATCCGACCCTTCAAGCCAATTTTGTTCAAAGATGTATATTTTTTTTTAAATAAAACAACTGCTCACCGCCTCGAAAAATCCCGAAAGTTCTTATAGTAAGAACCCTTTGTATTAGTTAAGCCGACAAAAGTGCCACTAATTATAAGTTAATTAATGGTATTAAGCGCCAGATTTGGGCTCTCCTTTATTTAGACAAAAATGGCTGCCTTTTTGGTGCTGAAATTATCCCAAACCGCCAGCCATTGCCGGTGCAAACGCGTACCTGTACCTTATTATAAAACCTTACTATTTAAAACTAAACAGGTCTAAATAACAGATAAACACGCTTTAAAATTATTTTGCCAATATTTCGTCTCTTAAATTATTCCTGGTTATGATAATTTTTGAGCAAGATGGTAAAGGTCAAAGCAGGTTGCCAAAATCAAGCCAGAATTTACACTTTATTAAAGCTCGAATACGGATAATTCAGCCTTTCCTTTGCCGGCTACCTGACTAACAGGAATGCAAGTATGGATTGAGGACTATAAATATAATATTTTTTCTTTTATCAAGAGCTAATATTTTAAATTTAAATCTGAAATCTCAGGAAAGTCGAGGATAGTGAAGATTAAGTTAGCTGCTAAGCTTTAAGTCCATAAACTAAAATATTGCCTAAATATTAGTTTTCGGAGAATGTGAGAAATAATAGCTGAACTTACCGGACCAGGTTAACCAAATTTCAATATACAATTATACTGGTAATCAGATTATTCCGCTACGGCGCCTTTCCAACAGAAATGTTTTTGTAATTTTAGCCTAAAATAGGCGGAAAAAGAATTGATAACTACCTTAAAAATCACAAGATTTGTAGTTGGATAAATGTTTAAATTTTCCTTGCAAGCGCACTACCTGAAGCAACCGCCTAAATCCTTAATAATATTTTCTTTAGCAGAATGGCACCAAAAATAGTATCTGTGATTAACCAGAAAGGAGGCACAGGGAAAACTACCACCACCATAAATTTAGGAAGTGCCTTAAGCAAAGCCGGTAAAAAAATATTGCTCATCGACCTTGATCCCCAGGCCAATCTTTCCTATTCGTTAGGGGTAGAGGAACCCGAAGGTACGCTGGCAGATGTATTTACCGATAATAAAAAGTTAAAAGAAATAATTAAGCAGCAGGGCAACCTGAGTATCGCACCGGGTTCGAACGAACTGGTGGATATTGAAATTTCTTTAGTTAACCAACCTGAAAGGGAAAAGTTTCTGAAAAATATTTTAGCCGAGGTTAAAGGCTACGATTATATTTTAATAGATTGTCCGCCTTCGCTCTCGCTGCTGACAGTGAATGCTCTGGTCGCTTCCGATGAAGTGGTAATCCCGCTGCAAATGGAGGTTTTAACCCTTCAGGGATTGGGCCAGATTCTGAATACGGTAAAACAGGTTCGCACGGCTTTCAATCCTAAGTTGAATGTGAAAGGCATTGTGGTGGTCATGTATGATAAAAGACGTAAACTCAGTTCGGAGATTCAGGAATACCTGGAGCAGAATGTAGCGGAAAAGATATTTAAAACCCGGATTCGCTTAAACGTAAAACTGGCCGAAGCGCCTTCTTTTGGCAAAAGTGTGCTGGATTATGATCCGGGTTCTTACGGAGCTCAGGATTACAAGGCTTTGGCAGCCGAATTTTTAAAAACAAAATAATTCGTTTATTTACAAACCAAAAATAAACGGCCTGGTTTATAACTTTCCATTTAGTTTAAAATACATAAGCTGAAAACATGGCTTTAGGAAAAAACATGAAGTTGAATAAAGATAAGCTGATTGCTCAACCAGATAAAAATGATTTGGAACAGGTACCAGCTGCGGAAAAGGAAGCCGTCAATCTGCCTACTGCACCTGAAACCCCGGTTACTTCGCCGGTACCGCCTTCGCCATCGCGGCGGAACGGAACACGGGCCAAAGCGGCGCCAGACGACGCGGCAACCCTGACGGCATCGGTCAATCCACGGAAAGAGGCCGGACCGTCCGCCCACAGGAATTCAGCTAATGGAACAAATGGATACAACCGGCCGGATATTTCGAATAGCGATTATGTAAATGAACAACTGAACCGCGTTTTGTTTGCTCTGGATGCCTTTAAAAAAGGCGATATTTCGGTGAGGCTAACGAAACAGCATAACGATATTTTTGCCGATATAGCCGAAGCTTATAACTCGATGGTGGAAATGATCGGAGGAGTAGGTGGTGAGGTATCCCGGATTTCGAAAGTAGCCGGGGTAGAAGGTAACCTCAAAGCCCGGGCTTCTGCTGAAAATGCCGCCGGCTTCTGGAAAGACATGATCAATAATATCAACGGTCTGGTCGATTCTATTGCGGTTCCGGTTTTAGAAGTAGGTAAAGTACTGAAGAATATTTCCCGCGGTAATCTCGACGAAAGCTTTCAGATTCCGGTATCCGGCGACTTTAAAGTGATGGCCGAAACGATTAACCGTACCATCGATAACCTGAATATTTTTGCCGGGGAAGTTACGCGGGTAGCCTTGGAAGTAGGTTCTGAAGGAAAGCTGGGCGGACAGGCCACGGTACCCAATGTGGCGGGCGTCTGGAAAGAGCTGACCGATAACGTAAATACCATGGCCAGCAACCTGACCCTGCAGGTACGCGATATTGCCAACGTTGCTACGGCCGTAGCACGGGGTGACCTGAGCCAGAAAATCACGGTGGATGTAAAAGGCGAAATGCTGCAACTGAAAGAGAACATCAATCAGATGGTTGACTCGCTGAATATTTTTGGGGATGAAGTAACCCGCGTGGCTTTTGAAGTAGGCACCGAAGGTAAATTAGGTGGGCAGGCCCGGGTACCCAATGTAGGCGGTACTTGGAAAGTGCTGACCGATAACGTAAATACCATGGCCAGTAACCTTACCAGCCAGGTACGCGATATTGCCAACGTAGCCACCGCCGTAGCCAAAGGCGATTTGCGGCAAAAAATTACGGTAAATGTAAAAGGCGAAATGTTGCAGCTGAAGGAGAATATCAACCAGATGGTGGACTCGCTGAATATTTTCGCCGACGAAGTTACCCGCGTGGCTTTTGAAGTAGGTACCGAAGGGCGCCTGGGTGGCCAGGCCAATGTGCCTAATGTAGCGGGCGTGTGGAAAGCGTTGACTGACAATGTTAATTATATGGGTAGTAACCTCACCAGCCAGGTGCGCGATATTGCCAACGTTGCCACAGCCGTAGCGAAAGGTGATTTAAGTCAGAAAATTACCGTAGATGTTCGCGGCGAAATGTTGCAACTGAAGGAGAATATCAACCAGATGGTGGACTCCTTGAATATTTTTTGCGGATGAGGTAACCCGGGTGGCTCGTGAAGTGGGTACCGAAGGAAAATTAGGTGGACAAGCCAACGTGCCCAACGTGGCCGGGGTTTGGAAAGACCTGACTGAAAACGTGAATGCCATGGGCAGCAACTTGACCAGTCAGGTGCGCGATATTGCCAACGTAGCCACGGCAGTAGCCAAAGGCGATTTAAGTCAGAAAATCACCGTAGATGTCCGTGGGGAGCTTTTGCAGCTGAAAGAAAATATTAACCAGATGGTGGACTCGCTGAACGTGTTTGCCGGGGAAGTAACCCGGGTAGCGCTAGAGGTAGGGGCCGAAGGAATATTGGGTGGCCAGGCAAAAGTGCCGAACGTAGCCGGCGTTTGGAAAGAGTTGACCGATAATGTGAACTTTATGGCCGGTAACCTTACCAGTCAGGTGCGCGATATTGCCAACGTTGCCACCGCCGTAGCGAAAGGTGATTTAAGTCAGAAAATGACGGTAAACGTAAAAGGCGAAATCCTGGAACTGAAAAATATTCTGAACCAGATGGTAGACTCGCTGAATGTGTTTGCCGGGGAAGTAACCCGGGTAGCGCTGGAAGTAGGTACCGAAGGTAAACTGGGTGGCCAGGCCGAAGTGCCCAAAGTGGCCGGAGTATGGAAAGATTTGACGGATAATGTGAACTCCATGGCGGGTAATTTAACCAACCAGGTGCGCGATATTGCCAACGTTGCCACGGCGGTAGCCCGGGGTGACCTGAGCCAGAAAATAACGGTGGATGTGCGCGGCGAATTATTGCAACTGAAAGAAAATATAAATCAGATGGTAGACTCGCTGAACGTGTTTGCCGGGGAAGTTACCCGGGTGGCGCTGGAAGTGGGTACCGAAGGGAAACTGGGCGGCCAGGCCGCAGTACCCAACGTGGCTGGCGTATGGAAAGACCTGACGGATAATGTAAATGCCATGGGTAGCAACCTTACCAGCCAGGTGCGAGATATTGCAAATGTAGCCACAGCGGTAGCGCGAGGCGATTTAAGCCAGAAAATAACGGTGGATGTCCGCGGCGAAATGCTACAGCTGAAAGAAAACATCAATCAGATGGTGGATTCGTTGAATATTTTTGCTGGTGAAGTAACCCGGGTGGCCCGCGAAGTAGGTACCGAAGGAAAGCTGGGCGGCCAGGCCGAAGTGCCCAAAGTGGCCGGGGTATGGAAAGATCTGACTGAAAACGTAAATGCCATGGGTAGTAACCTGACGGTGCAGTTGCGGGATGTATCTAAAGTAGCAACAGCCATCGCTAACGGCGACCTGACCCAGAAAATAACAGTAGAAGTACAAGGCGAAATTCTGCAAATCAAAGATGTGATCAACCGGATGGTGGATCAGTTAAGTTCGTTTGCTAATGAAGTAACGCGGGTTTCGCTGGAAGTAGGGGCTGAAGGAATATTGGGTGGTCAGGCGAAAGTGCCTAATGTGGCAGGCGTTTGGAAAGATTTAACCGACAACGTAAACTATATGGCCGGTAACCTTACCAGCCAGGTGCGCGATATTGCCAACGTTGCCACCGCCGTAGCCAAAGGAGATTTAAGTCAGAAAATGACGGTAAATGTGAAAGGGGAAATTCTGGAACTAAAAAATATTCTAAATCAGATGGTAGACTCGCTGAACGTGTTTGCCGGGGAAGTTACCCGGGTTTCGCGCGAGGTAGGTACCGAAGGGAAATTGGGCGGCCAAGCGACGGTGCCTAATGTGGCCGGCGTTTGGAAAGATTTGACCGATAACGTGAACTTTATGGCGGGTAACTTAACCAGCCAGGTACGCGATATTGCCAATGTAGCCACCGCCGTAGCCAAAGGCGATTTAAGCCAGAAAATTACGGTCGATGTGCGCGGCGAATTATTGCAACTAAAGGAAAACATCAACCAAATGGTGGACTCCTTGAATATTTTTGCCGATGAAGTAACGCGGGTAGCCCGCGAAGTAGGTTCCGAAGGAAAATTAGGTGGTCAGGCGACGGTGCCTAATATTGCGGGTGTCTGGAAAGAATTAACCGTGAACGTAAACACCATGGCGGGTAACTTAACCAGCCAGGTGCGCGATATTGCCAACGTAGCCACGGCCGTGGCCCGTGGTGATTTAAGTCAGAAAATGACCGTAGAGGTAAAAGGAGACATCCTGGAGCTGAAGAATATTCTGAACCAGATGGTAGACTCGCTGAATGTGTTTGCCGGCGAGGTAACGCGGGTAGCACAGGAAGTAGGTTCCGAAGGTCAGTTAGGCGGCCAAGCGAATGTACCAAACATCGCCGGCGTTTGGAAAGAACTGACAGTAAATGTAAATATTATGGCGGGTAATTTAACCAGCCAGGTGCGCGATATTGCCAATGTGGCCACGGCCGTGGCCCGCGGTGATTTAAGTCAGAAAATGACCGTAGAGGTGAAAGGTGAAATTCTGGAACTGAAAAATATTCTGAACCAGATGGTAGACTCACTGAATGTGTTTGCCGGGGAAGTAACCCGGGTTGCGCAGGAAGTAGGCTCCGAAGGTCAGTTAGGCGGACAGGCCGCGGTACCTAATGTTGCCGGTGTTTGGAAAGAATTAACTGACAACGTAAACCGGATGGCTACCAACCTCACGGTTCAAGTGCGCGGGATTGTAAAAGTAGTTACCGCTGTTTCTAAAGGTGACCTTACCCAGAAATTAACCCTTGAAACGAAAGGCGAAATGGCCGATCTGGCCGATACCATCAACAACATGGTGGATGACCTGAACCGCCTGGCGGGAGAAGTTAGCCGGGTAGCCCGGGTAGCGGGGGTAGAAGGTAAACTTACCGAAAGAGCCACCGTACTGGGTGTGAGCGGCAGTTGGAAAGAACTGGTTGATACCCTGAATGATTTGCTCGAATCAATTGTATCGCCGGTACTGGAAGTATCGCGGATTGTACGGGCCATTTCCGAAGGTGATTTAACTCAGAAAGTAGAAATTCATACCGCCGGTGATATATTGGCTATGGCCAACGCGGTGAACCTGGCGGTAGATAACCTGAACTCCCTATTGGGGGAAATCAACGACAGTTCCTTGGTGGTAGGTAGTTCCTCCGAAGAAATGGCCAATAAAGGCTTAGACATGAGCCGGGTAATGGTAGATGTAGCTTTATCTATGCAGCAAATGGCTGAGGGCGCTACAAACCAGGCCTTGAAAACCGATGCTGCCTTCAAACTGATCGAAGAAATCATGAAGGCTACGAAGGAAACCGCCAACAAAGCTGATGTGGTGAACCGGGCCGCCATTATGGGTGAGGAAACCTCCCAATTAGGTTTGAAAACCGTAGCGGAAGTGGTGAAGAACATGGAAGAAATTTCCACAGCGGCCGCCCTGACCGCCAAAACCATCGAAGTATTAAGTACCCGCTCGCAGGAAATTTCTAAATCCTTGGGCGTAATTACCGATATCGCTGCCCAAACCAACCTACTGGCCCTGAACGCTGCCATAGAGGCGGCCCGGGCCGGGGAAGCTGGGCGGGGTTTTGCCGTAGTAGCCGAAGAAATCCGTAAACTGGCCGAAGGCTCCCGTAAATCGGCAAGTGAAATTGCCACTTTGGTTGACGACGTTAAAAAAGATACGTCTTCGGCGGCGGCCGCAATCTCGACGATGGAAGGTCGGGTTTCGAAAGGAAAAAATGCTACGTTTGAAGCCTCCGGGGCATTTAAAAATATTGCCACCTCCACCGGCGAAACGCTTCGTTCTTCCCAGGATATTTTAACGGCCACAGAAGTACAAAAATCTTCTATTTCGGATGTAGTAAAATACGTGGAAGAGGTAGTAGCCATTGCGGAACAAACGGCTAATGGTACCCAGCAGGTGGCCGGAACCGCGAAGCAATTATCGGGTTCTATGCAGGAATTAACTGCTTCCAGCCAACAACTGAACGATATTGCGGAAGATTTGCAAGTCGCTATTTCGGCCTTTAAACTAATCAACGGTAGTTATATTCCCCATACCCGGGCCATCCGTCGGATGGGCTTCCCGCAAAACAACCGGGATGTATTGGTAACGCCTCCTCGTTTGCAGGAATATAACCGGAAGGCTGATTTACGCAATGCGGCCAATTTAGCCGCGGCAGAAAATTTAAATTCGGCCCGGGGCCCGATTCCCAGTCGGCCAACGAGCCCGGCAAAAGGTTCCCCAACTCCGCCACCAGCCGAGGAGACAAAAACACCGGTTAAAAAAGTAACGCCTAAATCCAAATCGTAAATCCCATGGAGCAGGATGATTTGAGAAGTAAACGCGACCTGAAAGTAGAGGCTGTTGTACACCTGATAGTTTTTAAACTGGGATCAGAAGAATATGGTATTCGGATTGAGCAGGTAAAGGAAGTAACTATTACGCCGGAGATTGCCCGGATGCCCAAAACACCGCCTTTTATAAAAGGGGTAGCCAATATTAGGGGCGATATCATTGCCATTATGGACCTGGAAGAGCGGTTTCAGATTGCTCCGCCTACGGGCGAAACGGTTCGGGACTATAAAAATACTTTTACGCTGGCCTTAGAGGCCAGCGATTTTACCATGGGCTTAATCGTGCGGGAAATGCCGCAATCTTTAACCATTCCGATCTCGCAAATAGATAAGACGCCGGCTTTTATTCAGGATTTAAACATTAATGAGAACTTTATTGAAGGTATCGGAAAAATTAAAGGCCGACTGATTATCGTTCTGGATATTTTGCGTATTCTTTCCAGCCTGGAAGTGCAGCAACTGAAAGCATCTTCCTGAGTAGTAAGCTTTAAAATTTAAAATCGAATTAAAAATATATGAAAAAGAGGATATTAATAGTTGATGATTCTTTCTACATGCGCACCATGTTAAAAAATATGCTGACGGATGCTGGCTACGAAGTAGTGGGAGAAGCTCCAAACGGTCAAACTGCGCTGCAAATGGCCAAAGAAACCAATCCGGATCTGATTACCCTGGATGTGATTTTGCCCGATAATACTGGGTTAGATGTATTGAAAGGTATCCGGAAAGACCAACCCGAAATGAAGGTTATAATTGTAAGTGCCGTAGGCCAGGAAGTGATTGTGACCGAAGCCATCGAATATGGGGCCCTGGCTTACATTGTTAAGCCTTTTTCGGAAGACAAAGTGCTGGAAGTAGTTGGGAATGCGCTGAAAGAATAAAGTTTATCGATTTAAATACATGGCTTGTTGATGTAAACTAATATTTTAACCTTATAGTCGTAATTAACTTATATTCAGTTATTTATTGCTAACATTATTAGTTTACTTGGTTGTGGCTAAAACGATTCGGGTAACCTGCATGGGGGATTATTATTTCGTAATGGGTAGGAAAGGAGTAGTTGCACTATCAGAAAAATCAAAATAGTAATAGCTGATTTCTCGGGTTTTTCCAGGCTGGTATTAACCGATATATTAAATGCCGAGGTAGACCTGGAAGTGCTGGATACAGCTGAAAACGGCGAAGACCTGCTGCTGAAAATAAAAACGCATCAGCCAGACCTGGTAATTGCTGATTACGATTTACCGAAAAACAACCGCATGTTTTGTTTTCGCCGCATAAATCTGGAACACCGAATACCTATTTTACTTTTACTTAGCCGGGCCCACATAGCGGAAGATTTTATATTTGAAGCCTATAAAGTGGGGGTTTACGATTATGTAAAAATTGGCACTCATACCATGCTACCCCAGTTTCGGAATATTCAGACAGAGATTGTGCAGAAGGTAAGGTCGGTGATGGAAGTGAAATATTCGCAGGACCGGCAGGCGAACGAACCAATAACTATTAACCAAGAAGCTAAACCTACAACCGTACCTGTAAAGAAAGAAACGACTACCTTGCCACGGTCCTATATTATATTGGGCGCATCTACAGGCGGTACAAAGGCTTTGGAATATATTTTAAGCCGGCTAAAACCAGGTTTAAAAACAGTAGTTTTGGTGGCTTTACATTTGCCGGGTAGGTTTACCAGTATTTTTGCGAACCGGCTAAAAGGTTTAACGACCTTAAAAGTAATGGAAGGTAAAACCGGTACAACCCTGACAGCAGGTAAGATTATTGTTGCACCAGGCGATAAAAATATGATCCTGCTGCGGCCGTTGGGGCTACGTTCCGGATTGCGCATTGGTTTTTCTACGGAGCCGGGTGATGAATATGATTGTCCGTCGGTCGATGTGCTGATGCAATCGGTGGCCGAATTGGTGGGGCCGTGTACCCTGGGAGTGATATTAACGGGCATGGGAAAGGATGGTACGGCTGGTACCCAGGCTATTTTACAGAATGGCGGCTATACCATTGCCCAGGATGAAACCTCTTCCGTGATTTTTGGCATGGCCAAGTCGGCGATTGCTGCCGGAAGTATTAAAAAAGTTTTAAGCTTAACGCAAATACCTGATTACATTAACCGGTATGCCGAATACCACCAAATATAGGCCGACCGAAAATTACGGATGAAATCGAGAGAACAAGAATATAAGGAAATCTTTATTGCCGAAGCACTGGAGTATTACGATGCCCTGAACCGGCACATTAGTGATCTGGAAAAGAATCCGGAGAATGATGCGGTTTTGGCCGAAATATTTCGCCTTCTTCATAACATGAAGGCCAATGCCAAAGCCATTGGATACCTGAACATTTCTGATATTTCGCACAAGCTAGAAACCGCTTTTGAGCTGGTCCGGAATAAAAAAATTGCTTTTACCGATGAGACGGTAACCGTTTTGTTTGATGGTATTGATTTCCTGGGCGAGCTGATTAATAACTTAGACCACGAAGATTATCAGATTCAGGACGAAAGTATTATTAAAAACCTGGATATTATTGTTGAGTCTGCAGAAATAAAAATTAAATCCGGGGATAAAGCAGTAGGACCGGCGAAAGCGCCAAAGTTCCTGAATGCTAAAAATATTCAGCTTTCTGACCTGATTTATATTCAGATAAAGAAACTGGACCACATGCTGAACCTGGTAGGTGAGTTGATCATCGATCGGGACCGGATTATTTCGATAAGCAAGGAATTGGATCATCCGGATTTGAGTGCAGTTAGTTCTCACTTGTACCGGCTTACCGAGGATTTACAGTTTAGCGTTATGGATGCCCGGCTGGTTACCATCGGGTCCTTGTTTAATAAATTCCCCCGCATTGTCCGCGATATTGCGGTGGCCGAAAAAAAGGAATTTCACCT
>JAQBNV010000339.1 GCA_028288395.1 Adhaeribacter sp.
TAAAAGGTTTGCTTAACTGATTATAATCAGTTAAGCAAACCTTTTATATTATATAAAGCCACCGGTAAATTATCGGGGCATTCCGCCAAAAGCTCCTGGTTAGTTTTTCCGAAAACCGGATGCCGGAAAGCGGGAGCGATTTCGGCCAGGGGCATCAAGGTAAAACGACGGGCCTGTAAATGCGGATGCGGAATTATCAGTTCGGGCGATTGCAAAACCAGGTCATCGTAATATAAAATATCAATATCAATTACCCGTGCTCCCCATTTAATGATGCGTTCCCGGCCCAGTTCTATTTCAATTAAATTTATTTGGACTAAAAGTTTTTCGGGTGATAAATCAGTCGATACCTGTAATACCTGGTTCAGAAAAGCCGCCTGATCTTCCAGGCCCCAGGCGGCCGTTTCGTAGATGGCCGATTTTCGGGTAACCGGACCAGCCTGATTGGCAAGTAGCGCGGTAGCGGCCGCTAAAAACGAAGCCCGCTGGCCCTGGTTGCTGCCCAGGAGTAAGTACGTGGCCGGCATTTTAAATAGCGCTAAAAAAAGTGATGGTCCGGTCGGCTGCTTGCTGGGCTGCGGGTGGTAAGGCCGGGAGCAAATAAGGATGCATACCGCCAAAGCTGTGGTTAGCTTCCGGAATTATTTCCAGCGCTGCGTCGGGTTTGTTTTCTTTTAGTTCGTAAGCCATTTGCAGGGGCAGGGTTTCGTCGTTGGCTCCGTGGATTAAAAGTAAAGGTTGTGGCAAACGCCGAGCTGCTGCCGGAATATCTAATAAATTTTTATTGGCCAAAAAGTCTTCTACCAGTTGGTAGTACATGGGCATCTGTTGTTTGGTCCGGGCGTTTTCTACGTGCAGTACGCCTTCATTTTTCCATTGCGCCAGGATTTCGTCCGACCACCGGTTTTCCAGGTCGCTGATGGCCGCCCAGGTAGCCGTAGCTTTAATGCGGTGATCCTGATCAGAAGCCAATATAGCTAAACCGCCTCCCCGGCTATGCCCAATCAAAAATATACGGCTCAGATCCAGTTCCGGGGTGGGCACCGGGGTGTTCTCCGAATATAACAGATCAACCAGCGCTTTTACATCCGCCAGTTCTTTCGAGAAATTATTATGGCCGAAGGCTTCTAAATCCTTTACATCGTCTTCGGTGAGGGTGCTGCCGTTGTGCGATAAATTTAATTTAATAAATACAAAACCTTGTTGAGCAAAATAATCGGCGAGCAAGTTAAAATGTCCCCAATCTTTAAACCCCTTAAACCCGTGAATAAATAGGGCTATTGGTTTAGGTTTGCTGTCGGTTAGCAGGCGGGCATCGGCCCGGGTAGCGCGTCCATGCAGCGGGTTTATAATAAAATCGATTCTTTGGGGAACGGGCATGAGGGTAATATTTTATTTAAAAAAGTTGTAAATAGCCGGTACTGGGTTTAAAAGTATTAAATAAATTTTCTCTTCCGTTGCAGGTAAGGTTTTATTAAAATAAATATTTCTAAAGTTTCCATTCCGGGCCGAATATTTTGGTTTAATTATTTTTATAAGACTGGTGAGCCAACAGGTGGCAAGGGTGCTTTGCTAAAAACTTTTGTGCAAAAAAACTGTTTGGATTCGAAGAGCCGACCTAGTAATATTGTGGCCCGACATGCGCGTAACTCTAAAAGATATCCAAGCCCCTATTGCCACGGAAATGGCGGAATTTGAAAAAAAATTCCGAAGTTCAATGCAGTCCCGGGTATTGCTGCTGGATAAAATAATGGGTTACATTGTAAAGCGGAAAGGAAAGCAAATGCGCCCTATGTTTGTGTTCTTTTCGGCTAAGCTTTTTGGCTCTGGTATTTCTGAAGCCACCTACCGTGGAGCGGCACTTATTGAGTTGCTGCATACGGCCACCCTGGTGCACGATGACGTAGTAGACGATGCCAATTACCGCCGCGGCTTTTTTTCAGTTAATGCGCTCTGGAAAAATAAAATTGCCGTATTGGTGGGCGATTATCTTTTATCCAAAGGTTTGTTATTGTCTTTGCATAACAATGATTTTGAATTGCTCAAGATTGTATCGAACGCAGTAAAAGAAATGAGCGAGGGCGAACTGCTGCAAATAGAAAAAGCCCGTCGCCTGGATATTACCGAGCAGGTTTATTTTGATATTATCCGCCAGAAAACGGCCTCCTTAATTGCTTCCTGCTGTGCCGTTGGCGCTTCGTCGGCGGGTGCCGATATCGGAATCATTGAGAAGGCCCGGCTGTTCGGCGAAAAAGTAGGGATTGCCTTCCAGATTAAGGACGATTTATTTGATTATGGTACCGCCGAAATTGGTAAGCCGCTAGGTATTGATATCAAAGAAAAGAAAATGACGCTGCCCTTGATTTATGCCTTGCAGCAAGCCGACTGGCTAACAAAGCGCCAGATGATTTACTACGTTAAAAATAACAACGGTAAAAACGAAATGGTGGCTAAAGTTATCCATTTTGTAAAACAATCGGGTGGCCTGGACTACGCCATTACCCAAATGAATATTTACGCCGATGAGGCCCTGCAAATTCTGCAGTCCTTTCCGCCTTCTCCGTCCCGCACTTCCCTGGAGCAGCTTATCTCCTTCACTATCGAAAGGGAAAAATAGTAAACGCTGACCCGGATGGGCTTTCTTGAAAATTGCTTTATTTTGATATTATAATTTTATAATATTTATCTAAAACTGGTATAACCTTTTAGGTAAATATTAGTAGGAGAGCCGTTTTGGTTTTGTTACAGAACTGGCTAAAGGGGGCGCTTTATTTATCTAATTTGGGTCTTATAGGATGTTTAAAAACTATTTAGAGAATAATCCGGATATAAATGAATGTTACGTTTCACGCTACATTGTCCTTGTAAAACTTTCAGGAACCGGCTAAATTTATAATACTTAATTATTAAAACAGACGCAAAAAAGGGTGCAAAATTTCATGATTATGTTTATTAAAAAAGTTTTTTCCTTGATAATGATCTTCCTGATTGGCTTTTCCACGCAGGTGCAGGAAAAGGAAATATACAATAAAGATTTTTTCTATGCCCTTAAAATCCAAAGCGATGCGGATGTGGCACGGGAAGCATGTGAAATACCCTTAAACTTGGATTAATCAAAGGCGTTGCGCCAATACTTTTCGTTAGCACTTTCTTTTAAGCAAGCTTCATCCCGGTATTTATTAAGATAAATTTGCAAAAAAACGGCCATCAATAATCCCAGCGCCCACTTTATAAATGCTGCAAAAAATAGGTGAACATGGTTCAACCCCACTGCTGGGAACACCCAATCCCACTGAAACAGGACATACAATAATTTTCTTTCAGTTATTCCTGTAGCAGTTTGGCTATAGTCTCTTCAAAATCCTGCACAAAGGCTTCGTAATAACGGCCGGTCCCCGGACCGGAAAACCCGGTATGAATACGGCGGACAGCGCCTTTTTTATCGATAATAATAGTAGTTGGAAAAGCCATTACGTGGTTAAGCATGGGCAGGGTTTTAGCAGCCGCGTTCTTATCGTGGGTGCCTGCTACCAGAAGAGGATAATTAACCGAGAACCGGGCTTTTAATCGCTCCAGCCGTTGCTTTGCTTTTTCAAACTCGGGACTTTGTTCGTAAGCCAGGCCTACTATTTCCAGGCCTTTGGCTTTATGCTTATTATAAAATGGAGCCAGGTAAGCGGTCTCGTCCATGCAGTTGGGGCACCACGAACCCATTAATTGTACCACTACCACTTTGCCTTGAAACCTGGTATCCGCTAACGAAACGGGTTGGCCGTTTAAATCCGGGAAAGTGAAATTTAATTTTTCATAGCCGGGCTTTAGGTAAGTTAACGTATCAGCCGCCGGCAACACCGCTTGTTCATTGCGGGTAGCGGTCCAAGTACTCCGGCCAGATTTGCCCGAGAAGAATTTGCCGTTTAATTTTCCGGATTTATCCGGTGAGGCCATAAATAAGTAGGCATGCGAACCATCAAACGTAGATAAACGCAGCGTTTCGCCGCTTACTTCGCCTTGCAGGTAACGGTAATCGCCGGTGGCACTCAGAAATGTGCCGATTAAATCGTTTTGGTTTTGGTCGAAAACGCCAATGGCTTTTTCTTCGGTGCCATCCTCGTTTTTAAATAAAACCTCCCATTTGCCGCTGTAGTTCTGGGTTGGTTTATCGGGCTGGCGGAAGAAACGGTATTCCGCGCCATGCTTAGCGCTGAATGATACCTCATACGGTTCTTCCAGGTTATACCGGATCCATTTGCCTTTCATGCCATCTTCTGCGTCGTTGATGTGGGCTTTAAGGTCTGCATCAAAAATATGCAACGGAATAGTTACGGAATCACCGGTAATGGTAATTTCATCGAGCAATATTTTTTCGGCGCCGTTTACCAGGTAGGCAATTGTTTTACCGTCGGGGTTTTGAGATACCTGCATCGTAAAAGGCAGTTCCTGATTAGAAATGGTTAATATTCCCCGCCAGGTACCCGGCTTAAGGCTTTTATTTTTTTTCTGGCACGAAGCCAGCAAAAGCAATAACAAACTTATGATTAAACCGGGGAATATTTTGCGAATTAAGTTTATCATACCAGAGTTGAATAAATATCTGCTGCTGACGCAGAACAAAATGTGGGTGTAAAAGTAAAAAGAATACCAATTTGTTTTAAATAGAACTCTAGTGTTTTAGTAGAAATTAGATTCAGCTTTTATCTCTTTTTATGCGTAAAACCTGATAACTAACTATGTAAAGGAAAAGTTATGACTGCTAACCCCACGCCCAATCCGATTGAGCCCGATAAAATTACGAATGCCGATGAAAGTAAGGCGCTGCCCGGCCAGACTTCTGCCCTGCAACCGCCCCAGGAAACTGATGAGTTAGATAACCGGTACGAAGGTGTCCGGGAAGGAGGGAATGTAGCCGCCGAAGACGAAAAGGAAACCGATAAACTGGATGGTAGTAATGCTAATAACCTGCGCACCAAGTAAGGAGAAACCAGCGTTATAGGTAAATTCCAAGTCTAGTTATTCATTTTTATTTTAAATAATAAAATAGGATTACATTAAATAGCACTTTCATATTAGGTTATATATATTTGCGCAAATTTGAGCCTGTTCTGGTAATTTACCCGTAGCAGTAAGCTCGTTATTAAAAACCCTCAAAACCAATAATTATGGCATTTGATATAGACATGATTAAGGCGGTATATGCCGGATTAGGCGAGCGCATTGCTGCTGCCCGCGAGGCAGTAGGCCGCCCGCTTACGCAAACTGAAAAAATTCTTTACGCTCATTTATATAATGGCAATGCAACCGGCGCTTTTGAGCGTGGCAAGTCTTACGTAGATTTTGCGCCGGACCGTGTTGCCATGCAGGATGCCACTGCCCAGATGGCTTTGCTGCAGTTTATGCAGGCGGGCAAGCCGCAGGTTGCCGTTCCGTCCACCGTTCATTGCGACCACCTGATTCAGGCCCGTGAGGGCGCCAACGAAGATTTAGACGCAGCCATCACCGAAAACAAAGAAGTTTATGATTTCCTGGCTTCGGTTTCAAATAAATATGGTATCGGTTTCTGGAAGCCCGGAGCAGGTATTATTCACCAGGTAGTGCTGGAAAATTACGCTTTCCCCGGCGGGATGATGATTGGTACCGATTCTCATACGCCCAATGCCGGTGGTTTGGGCATGATTGCCATTGGCGTAGGCGGTGCCGATGCCGTAGACGTAATGGCCGGTATGGCCTGGGAACTAAAATTCCCGAAAGTGATTGGGATAAAACTAACCGGCCGCCTGAGTGGCTGGGCTTCTCCTAAAGATGTGATTCTGAAAGTGGCTGGTATTTTAACCGTTAAAGGCGGTACCGGCGCTATTGTAGAATATTTTGGCGAAGGTGCCAACAGCATGTCCTGTACCGGTAAAGCCACCATCTGTAACATGGGTGCCGAAATTGGTGCTACTACCTCGGTGTTCCCTTACGATGGCAAAATGCGCGACTACCTGGTAGGTACAGAGCGGGCCGAAATTGCGGACTTAGCGGATCAGGTTGCCGAACACCTACGCGCCGACGATGAAGTATTAGCCAATCCGCAGGAATTCTACGACCAGTTGATCGAGATAAATTTATCAGAACTGGAGCCGCACGTGAACGGACCTTTTACACCGGATGCTGCCTGGCCGATTTCTCAATTTGCCGCTGCTGTTAAAGAACACTCCTGGCCAGCTAAATTAGAAGTAGGATTAATTGGTTCCTGTACCAATTCTTCTTACGAAGATATTACCCGCGCGGCCTCTATCGCCCACCAGGCCGTCGAAAAAGGCTTAACCGTAAACGCCGAGTTTACCGTTACACCGGGCTCCGAGCTGGTGCGGTATACCGTGCAGCGCGATGGCCTGTTAGATACTTTTGCTGAAATGGGGGGTGTTGTGCTGGCCAATGCCTGTGGTCCGTGTATCGGCCAATGGGCGCGCCATACCGATGATCCAAAACGCAAAAACTCTATTATTACTTCTTTTAACCGGAACTTTGCCAAGCGGAACGACGGTAACCCCAATACCCACGCTTTTGTGGCTTCGCCGGAGATTGTAACGGCCTTTGCGATTGCCGGTGATTTAACCTTTAATCCGCTGACCGATACTTTGATAAATAAAAACGGTGAAGCCGTAATGTTAGACGAACCGGTGGGCGTAGAAATGCCAGCCAATGGTTTTGCCGTAGAAGATGCCGGTTACGCGGCTCCAGCCGAAGACGGCAGCCAGGTAGAAGTAATTGTTGATCCCCAATCAGACCGTTTAGAGTTATTGGAGCCATTTGCCCCCTGGAATGGTAGTGACCTGAAAGGCTTGCGATTGCTGATTAAAGCCCAGGGAAAATGTACTACTGACCATATTTCCATGGCCGGTCCCTGGTTGAAATACCGGGGTCACCTGGATAATATTTCTAATAACATGCTGATTGGCGCTATCAATGCTTTTAATGGCGAGTCTAACAAGGTAACTAACTTTATGGTGCAGGGTTCGCCCCACCAGGAGGTGCCAACGGTAGCCCGCGCGTACAAAGCTGCTGGCATCGGAACCGTTGTGGTAGGCGATGAAAACTACGGAGAAGGTTCTTCGCGGGAACATGCGGCTATGGAGCCCCGGCATTTAGGCGTAAAAGTGGTACTGGTAAAATCTTTTGCCCGTATTCACGAAACCAACCTGAAGAAGCAAGGGATGCTGGCTTTGACTTTTGCGAATAAAGCCGATTACGATGAAATTCTGGAAGATGACCTGATTGATGTAGTAGGCCTGACAGATTTTACACCGGGTAAGCCATTACAAGTGGTGTTACACCACGCCGATGGCAGCACCCATACGTTTGATGCTATACATACCTACAACGAAGGCCAGATAGGTTGGTTTAAAGCGGGTTCAGCGCTTAATCTCATCCGGATTCAGAGTGCTGCTAGAGCTAGCGAAGGCTTTGGGCAACAAGGATAATATTATTTAACCTTTTGTTATAGAAAAAGGCTCTCCGCAAGAGGGCCTTTTTATTTGCTTAAACTTTACCGGAATATTTATGCTGCTCGCAATATTTAGTGGATGGTAAAAAATATATTATACCCAATCGCCTCAAATTACTTTCATTGAAAAACCCGGCGGGTTTTAAAAACCTGCCGGGTTTAATTAAGCTATTATTTTAATGGCTACACGTATAGAAGATAATTTAAACTATTTGATATAAGTATGTGGCTAAATAAACTGGAATTTCTGGCGGTAGACCCCATCTTTGCCCCAAATGCGAAGGATATACATGCCTTTGGCCAGCCCTGTAAGCTTCAGGTTGCGTAAGCCGGTTCGCCTGATTTCCTCCCGCTTTACTACCTCGCCCAGCAGGTTTACTACCTCCAACATTACCATACCCATCATATTGATATTTTCGGGAATCTGAATAAATAATACATTGGCCGTAGGATTAGGGTAAACTACAAAGTCTGCCTGCTGCCAATTATTACTGTAGTTGAGGTATTTTATCTGAATATTTTGTGTAAGCGAATCAATACATCCTTGGCTATTGGTTACTACTAATTTAACCGGGAAAGTGCCCGCTTCGCGATACTGGATTACGGGGTCTTTTGCCTTACTTTCGCCTTTATCACCAAAGTGCCAATGCCAGCTAACCGCCCCGGGCGTTTTATCCTGAAAAGTTATTATGCCATCTACTGCCATGGTGCCGGGATTAGGGCTATAGGCAAAAGCTACCTGGGTTTTTTGCAACGCTATCGTTACCGGCATCAATGGGCTTTCGTAAAGCGAATCGACATTGCTGACGTAATAGGTGGTGGTGGTGCTTAGAGGCGGAGTCGTAAAGCTGCTACCCGTGCCCAGATAAGATTCGCGGGCCGAGTCGGCATAGAATCTGAATTTAGTGCCTTTACCGGGTGTAATAACAGTTGGCGAGCCCGGGCAGATAGTGTCGTTCAGGAGCAAAGGCAAGGGACTGGTCTTTAATTGCTGATAACGCGCCTGGGCCGTACGGGCGCTCCGCTGGAGATCACCTAAGCTATCGCCGGCCACAATGGCAAAAGCCACTACTCTACTTTCGCGAGGCGCCATGTAAGGAATTCTGGCACCCGTAACAGCTGAAAGGTCGTTTCCTATGCCATTCAAACCCGCTT
>JAQBNV010000348.1 GCA_028288395.1 Adhaeribacter sp.
GCGCCATTATTACCACCCAATCGGTAAACGAACTGCGCCTGGTTGTGGGCGACACCGTGGTGGGGCTGGTAAAATCCAACGAAGTATCTTTAATGGGCATTCCGGGTTAATGATGGGTATCGACTGGCAACCGCTCTGGCTTACTTTTAAGCTGGCCGGCATCACTACTATTTTGCTGCTGCTGATAGGGCTGCCGATAGCCTGGTGGCTCGCCAACACCCGCTCCCGAATAAAACCTGTTGCCGAAGCCCTGATTAGCTTACCTATTATATTGCCGCCTTCGGTGCTGGGCTTTTATTTATTGCTGTCTTTCAGCCCCAACGGTTTTCCGGGCCGGTTTTTTAGCGATTATTTAGATATATCGCTGGTATTTTCCTTTACTGGCCTGGTGGTGGGTTCTATTATTTACAGCTTACCTTTTATGGTGCAGCCGCTGCAGGCAGGTTTCGAAGGTTTACCGGGTTCTTTAACCGAAGCTTCCTATACATTAGGCCGCACCAGATTCCAAACCTTGTTCCGGGTATTACTGCCCAATATCCGGCCGGCCCTGCTAACGGGCATGGTTTTATCTTTTGCCCACACCATCGGCGAATTTGGGCTGGTACTAATGATTGGGGGTAATATTCCCGGTGAAACCCGGGTAGTTTCCATTGCAATTTATCACGAAGTGGAAAGTTTAAATTACGCGACCGCGCACCTTTATTCCGGAATTTTGCTGGTGTTGGCTTTTACCATCTTGCTTACAATTTACCTGGTAAACAAACGGCTGGTAAAAACTTTTTAACGCAAGTATATTTTATTTGATTATTTAATCAGTTATTCAAAAGCATAAGTAGGTAGTAAGTTTTAAGTTATAGGTTGTACATATTCAAAACCTTGTTTACCAGGTATAATATAAAACAAACTTATATTTAATTTTGACCTAATACTTACACCTAAATATTAGACGCTACTATGATTCAAATTCGGGTTCGAAAATCGTTGCTCATGGCAGAGGGAAAAACGGATCTGGTGGTGGATTTTAATCTGGCGAAAGGCAGTTTTTGTACACTTTACGGCAAATCGGGAGCCGGCAAAACCACTATTTTAAAAATATTAGCCGGCCTGGTTCAGCCCGACGAAGGTTTTATAGCCGTAAACGGGCAAACCTGGCTCGATACAGTTAAAAAAATAAACCTGCCGCCGCAGCAGCGGCAAATTGGTTTTGTATTCCAGGACTATGCCTTGTTCCCGAATATGACTGTGCGCGAAAACCTGCAATATGCCCTGAATGGCAAACCGGCGAAGCACGGAATAGACAATCTGCTGGAGCGGGCCGAGCTGCAGCACTTGGCTCACCGGAAGCCGGCTACGCTTTCGGGCGGCCAACAACAGCGGGTAGCGTTGATGCGGGCCCTCGTGCGCCAGCCCCAAATCCTGCTGCTCGACGAGCCCCTTTCGGCCCTGGACCTGGAGATGCGCCAGGCGCTGCAAACCGAAATCTACAGTTTACACCAAAGTTTTAACACCACTACCCTGCTGGTTAGCCACCAGTTATCCGAAATATACCGGTTATCCGACTACATCATCAGCCTCGAAGGCGGAAAAATTATCTCGCAAGGTACCCCGGCCGCAGTTTTTGGCCAGGATCGGTTGAGTAGTAAAATTCAGTTAATCGGAGAAGTCTTAAGCATCCGGGAAAACGGGGTGGTATTTGTGCTGGATATTCTGGTGGGTAACCATATTATCAAAACCGTAGCTACCAAAGATGAAACCGAAGGCTTGCAACCCGGCGACCAGGTAAAAGTTTTTGCCAAGGCTTTTAACCCTATTGTTCAGAAAATTTCAGTTTCCTGAAGGAGTTCAGATTCCAGCTCGTTTGTTTGGCTAAAAATTGGTAACTACGTAATTATACAGGTATTAAAATAAGGTAACTATATACTTGTTCGGACAAAGGTGTTTACTTTTCTAAGGCTTTTTGTAGCACGTTTTTTCAAAGCATTTAAAGCCTCTGTTAGTTACATAAGCTTTGGTGCAACCACAATAAGGATAAGCCGGGGTAACACCTCAATGTTGCTGGCCTAAATACTGTTTGTAAATTTCCTCGTCTTTAAAGAAATCTAAAAATTCTTTTAAAGAATTGAAATGACTTTTCATTTAGGTTGCTGATTAAGAACGAAGTATGAACACATCTTGTCCCAATAAACACCTAATTTCTAACGAATTCTTTTTATTGAATTTTCATATAAATATTATACTTTGAACAATTCTCAAAAAAACTTGCTTTTTATTCTTAAAATTATTTTTTTAAATTGCGCTTAAGGTATATTTTAACTTATTTGTGAAAAAAAAGATTGATCTTCACAGTACATCATACATGTAGTAACGAGGGCGGTAGAGACCACGTTTTAGAAAATGTTCCCTTCTTATCAGAATATAAACCTAAAGAAAAGAAAAAGCCCTACTTAGGTGAAGGGTACTATTTTTGGGAATATAATTTAGATTATGCCAAAGTCTGGGGTAAAATTAACTACTTCAATCAATACTATGTTTGTGAAGGTGACGTTAATATAGACCACACAGAAGAAGGCTACTTTTTAGATTTAGTGGGGAGCAGAAAGGATTTAGTAGGCTTTGTAAGTTTATTAAGTGAGTTTAATTTGATACACGAAGAAGGAACTAAAGGCATAGACCTTTGTTATATTATAAACTATTTAAGAAAAAATTTCGACGAAGAAGTATTTCCCTTTAAGGTTATTAGGGCTGTAGATTACCATAATAATGATTTACATGGTGTAAAAATTAGCTTCAATGAAGACCGCCCGAGTTATACAATATTAAATCCAAGAATTATTTTTTCTTTTAAAAATAAATCTGATATTAGGTATGTAAGAGAACCTTTTATTACATTTGCATCGTAAGAAACATCATGGAAACGTTAGAAAAAGCAAAATTAGCTCTTAGAAAGCATCTTTTAGCCAATAAAGATAAGGTTGCGGCTGACTTAGAAGAAATGCGTCGAATGTCAGAAGGGAAAGATATTTTTTACTATGTAGAAAATTTTCCTACTTCGATTTCTTTCGAAAATACCCCTGTTTGTGAGGAAGTTCCTTATGAATATGATTTCCCGGAAAATATCGTAACTAATTTTATAAATCAGGAAACGATTCCTTATTTTTATTCTCCACCTTGTATAGGTACAGAAATTGTAAAAAAAGACCCTGAAATTTTATCAGGGTCTTTTTTTTTAATATTATTGCAATATGGTAGAAGCTCAAAAAGCATCATTTTCATTTGAGGAGTTTAAGGTTTCTCAATTTTCCTTTGATGAGGAGAACCACACAGGCTCTGAATTAAAAATATGGTTTATTCCAAGCGGAAAGTACAATTCTACTGAAGGGATATTCGAAGTAATGATAAAATTCATAGCCCATGAAGGTGAAGATGCTGAAAAAGCTGTTTTTAGAATAAATTCAAATGCTATTTTTAAATTTAATTCACCAATCCAAATTGAAGAAATTCCATCGTATTTCTACATGAATGCAATAGCGATAGTCTTTCCGTACATTCGGGCTTTTATAAGCACTTTAACTCTTCAGGCCAATACTAGATTATTAAAATTAGGCTTAATGAATTTATCTGCTTTAGAAAAGCCTTTAAAAGAAAATACAATAGTAATTTAATTTGAGGGTGAAAAATATTTAATAATTTAAAAAGGTTTCAACGTTGAGGCCTTTTTGAATTATCCCTGCCCCAACCGATACCTAATTATCTAAATTAATGCTGCGCTTTTGCGAGCCTGCTTTCTCTAGCTAATTTGATATTGAACCCACCCCCTTACGCCTTCGAGGAGGGGAATCCGCTATTCCACAAGCCTCTAACACGCCTGCACTAGCGCAGCATTGAA
>JAQBNV010000353.1 GCA_028288395.1 Adhaeribacter sp.
TATAAATACTCACTGCCGTGGCCCCCTGGCTGGGCCTGTGCGAAGTCCGAATACACCGTCTCCAAGAGCTCCTGCTTCAGGATGCCATTCACTAGCTCGGCTAATGCATTTTCCAATGGGTCACCGCTCTGCGCAAGCATCTGGCGATGTGCCGTTCCTCAAGCAGCCTAACATAGCCTTGACTGCAATATTGAATTCCCCTATCGGAGTAATGTATCAAATAACTTTCTAAGGGACAGTTGTCCAGCGCCATTTCTAAAGCTCGGATGCATCCCGCCGCAGAAAGGTCTTTACCCAGAAAGAATCCAACAATCTTCCTCCTATTAGATAAAAGGCGACATCATTACCAGGAGTTTACTCAGCACCCACTCGCTTCTGACCACGCCCGATCCGAGAGACCTCTTGCAGGTATAAGTCCTCTTGCAACGCGTCTTGTTGGTTCGTTTTTAAATGTTGGTAATACGCCTGCTACCCAAGCAATAAGCAAAGCACTCCAACTACTTGGAAGGCGTTCTTTGCTCCACTCTCCGGATTGCTTGGTCCCAGACTTTTCTATAATTGGTATACCAAGTTCTTCTTCGGCTATATGGATTACCTCCTGGAGAGCCTGATCATATAGACTGGTCTTGCGCAACTCCCATTGTAAGGTCAGGACATCGGCCGGCAGCCCCGGTCCGTGGGCAACTTCCGCAGCCGCCTGGCTCTCTTAAATTTGACTGGTTTTTCATACGCCCTTGGTACTCCTTTACCCATCGGTGCAGACTCCGGTAATCAACTCCACATTCATCGGCCATTTCCCGATAGCTCTTCCCAGGGGTGAGATACTTTACTACAATACGTTCTTTCAGGTCTTTGCCTTTCATTTTTGTTGACTTTTTGTCAACCTATATCAGGACAACACACAGTCAGGTAAAGCCCACCAAATACCATTACCATCACGAACCAACTTGGGATTTGTCGAGCCTATTTTATTATTCTATTCATTTCTCGATTTAATTTTTTTTAATGGGGCAGTTTTTCCCGGAGGTACCCGTACATCCACGTGCCGGCAATAGCGCTGAGCAAGGTGACAGCAATCACCGTGGCACCGGTACCAATCTGAGCAAATAATGGTCCCGGACAAGCACCTGTCATGGCCCAGCCTAAGCCAAATAGCAAGCCCCCGTAAATCTGGCCTTTGTTAAATTTCTTGGACTGAAAAGTTATAGGCTCCCCGTTAATAGTTTTTATATCAAATTTCTTAATCATATAAACCGACAACATTCCTACGGCAATAGCCGAGCCAATAACGCCATACATGTGGAAGGATTGCAGCCGGAACATTTCCTGAATGCGAAACCAGGAAATAATTTCCGCTTTTACAAAGACGATTCCGAAAATAATACCCACTATCATAAAAGGCAGATTAGACCAAATAGAACCAGCCGGTGTTTTTACTTTACCGGTTCCATCAAAGGAGCGGTCTTCAAAATCAATATTTTTAATTTGGGTTTGCACGGGCATTTTTAGTTTTAATTTATTAATTACAGATTCAGTATTAAAGGCAATATCAGATTGGCCATAACAAATCCACCCACCATAAAACAGCAGGTAGCTACTACCGAAGGCCATTGCAAGGTAGAAATACCCATGATAGCGTGCCCGGAAGTACACCCTCCGGCATAACGGGCACCAAAACCTACCAGAAAACCACCTACTACCATTACTAAAAAGCCGGGCAGGGTAAACAGGCTGTACCAGTTAAACAAATCAGTGGGCACCAGCGATTCAAAATTAGTAATGCCGTAACCAGCTAGTTCCATGCGCAGATTTTCGTGTATTTGGATGGGTTTGTTAGACCCCAATGCCAACGCGGAGATTAAACCACCGATCATGATACCTCCCACAAAAAATAAATTCCAAATTTCCTTTTTCCAGTCGTACTGGAAAAAAGGGATTTTGGCGGGTACACAGGCTGCACACACGTGGCGCAGGTTGGCTGATATCCCAAAAGGCTTATTACCTAACAGCAATAAGGCGGGTATGGTAAGGCCGATTAATGGGCCCGCGATATACCAGGGCCAGGGTTGTTTTAATAACACTTCTAATTCATCCATCTTTAAAATAATATTTTTTGCTATATAAAATTTTTTTGGTTTTTCATTTCTACTACAAAGTTCGGCATTTGATAATACTAGTTCAGTGATAAAAGTCACGCACCGGATATTACAGCCAAATTTCATTTAGGAGAACAAAAATGCCCATAGCCAGGACAAACCAGCCGAACCCCCGCTTTATCCGCTGGCTATTTATTTTGTCGGCAAAAGCAGAGCCGATGATAATACCTACTATGGATAAAGCAGAGAAAATCAGCAAGAAAATCCAATCAATCTGGTAGTGGAACATATCGCCCACAAAACCAAATAAGGAGTTCACGGCTATAATAAACAAGGATGTTCCCACCGCCATTTTCATATCCAGGCGGATAAATAGAACCAATACCGGTATAATTAAAAAGCCTCCGCCCGCCCCTACCAGGCCAGAAATAAATCCCACCATAGTGGCTTCTCCCACCACCAGAACATAGTTAATTTTTTCTCCCTGGTTTATTTTCCAGTCCTGGCAGCATTTTTTGGTAATCATACTATAAGAAGCAAGAATCATTAAAATACCAAACAGAACCATCAGCAATAAGTCTTTCGTTACTGACAGATTGCCTAACTGAAAGATAATCTCTGGCAGAGCCGGTATTAGGAAATGACGGGTCAGGAAAACGGTAATCAGAGAAGGTATTCCGAAAATCAGGGCGGTCCGGAAGTTGACCAGCCCTTGTCGGTAAAACTTAAATCCGCCCACTAAACTGGTAAGGCCTACGACAAATAAAGAATAAGAAGTAGCCAGCACCGGGTTCAGGCCAATGAGGTAAACCAAGATAGGAACTGTTAAGATGGACCCCCCGCTCCCGGTTAATCCTAAAGTAAGCCCAATAAGCAGAGCCGATAAAAAGCCTAATATTTCCATAAGTAATTTATTGATGGAGACAAAGGTACCGGGTAGTTTAAGGGTGTTCAGTGACTCATGTCACTAGGCAATATTTTATTTAAGTTTATTATTTCAATAGAATTGCGGTGCAACTGAAGGACACCCCGCTGTTCTAGTTTTTTCAGCAAACGTGATATTACTTCCCGGGAGCTATTGAGTTCATTTGCTATCTGCTGGTGGGAGAGCTTTACTTCTTTTCCTATGGCTTCCTGATAACGTTTTAAGTAAAATATTAACCGTTCATCCAAAGCTTTAAAGGCGACGCTGTCCAGGGTTTGCAGCAATTCTTCGAAGCGATGCCGGTAAGAAGAAATAACAAATTGACTCCAGGTTTTATATTTGCCCAGCCAGAGCTCAGTTAAATGCGCAGGTATGAGAATTACTTCCGATGTTACTACCGCTCGGGCCATAATCCCGCTCTTTTCATTCTTGACAGTACACATCATGGATAAGGCACAGGCATCCCCTGGTTGCAGGTAGTACATTAGAAACTCGTTCCCTTCTTCATCTTCGCGGTACACTTTCAGCAACCCACTTGCCACCAGGATAGTAGAACGGATAAACTGACCTGTTTGGAGCACATCTTCCCCTTCCTCCAAAGCCCGGATTATACTTTCCCGGCTTATTTCAGCTAGCAATGGTGCTTCTAATTGTCTAAAATGTTGCTGGATTACTTCTTTGTTTGCCTGCTCCATGGGTATAAAGTCGCTAAAATGTTTAAAAGAGAAAAACACTATCCTGGCTCTTCCAGATGGAACAGGATAGTGTTTATTCTGAAATGTAATAGGTCTTACTCCGTTTATTTTCTTTCCGTTGCTGTACCTACCGTTTATTTGTTGAACTGGTTAATGGCCTCGCTCAGGTCCAGCACCGGCACGCGGGTTAAAGCGCCCTGCAAAATACTGCTGCCGGCCGCGGACCTATAACCACCCGCACAATGGACTACTATTGGCTTATCCAACGGGATTTCTGCCGTCCGTTCCCGTAACTCGGGCAAAGGAATATTCAGGGATGCGGCAAAAACCGGCTTCTCTTTTACCTCCGCGGCATTACGAACATCCACGATGGTATAATTCTCCTGGTTTTCCCGGAAATCTGCTACATCAATAGCCGGGGCCTGCACTTCCGTGGTTTTGGGCAGAATCAAAACGCCTTTTATATTTTGCTCATAACCAATCTTAGCGGTTTTGGCTATTACTACTTCCAACTCGGTTGCAGTAGCAGCTACCAGGTAAAATTGTTCTTCCGACCCTACAATACTACCTAACCAGGTTTCAAATTTAACCCCATTCTGGAGGTTGATGGCACACGGAAGATGACCGGCTTTAAAGGACTCCTGGTCACGGATGTCAATGATTATAATTTCCTTGGCTAAGTCTTTTTTGCTATTTAAAAGTGGTATGGCCGAGATACTTTTGTTATATGCCGGTGCCCCCTGCTTGTTTAGTCTCACATTAAAACTAAAGTATTTAGGAATAAAGGGTTGGTCAGCGGTAATCAACTGAACAAATTCCTCTTCACTCATATCTTGGAGGGCATAATTGGATTTTCTCTCTTCTCCAATAGTACTGCTATTCGCCAGGCGTAAAGCTTTACCGCAGAGCGTTCCGGCACCGTGGGCCGGATAAACCACTACTGCATCATCCAACTTCATCAGTTTTTCACGGGTACTGTAATACATTTGACGTGCTAACTCTTCCCGCTTAGCGGTAACATCACTGGCCTTTTCCCGCAAATCAGGTCTACCCACATCGCCAATAAACAAAGTGTCACCGGTAAAAACCGCTAGGTCTTGGCCATTATAATTTAATACCACACTGATGCTATCGGGGGAGTGTCCAGGGGTATTGATTGCCCGCAAAGTTATATTACCTAAGGTAATGGAGCTGCCTTCATCGAAGGCCTGATGCGGATAATCAGCACCTACTTGTTTGCTAACGTAAATGGTAGCACCGGTAAGCTGGTGTAGCTCCAGGTGCGAGCTTACAAAGTCCGCGTGGGGATGGGTTTCAATTACCCCTGTGATGCGAGCTTGGTGGGCGTGGGCATAATTCAGGTAAGGCTGGGGGTCCCTTGCTGGGTCTATTAGAATTATTTCTTTGGTACTTTCACTAATAACTGCATAAGCGTAGTGAGCTAACCCTTTATCTTCAAATTGTTCGATTTTCATAATTTTTTACTTAAAATCCTATTCTTAATTAATGACACAAAGGTCCGCATTCAATTGCTTTGGTTCAGTGACTTTGGTTACATTAAGTAAATAAGTAGACAGAGAATTAAAGGCTAATACAAGCTACTTCTCCAGGATTTTTGATCATTTTAAGTGGAATTTATATGATACTGATGTACATAAGTTTTTACAAGCTATGGGGCTACCAGGTGTTACTCATATCATACCTTTAATGTTGGCAGTTTCGAAATATTTCAACGAAAAGAATACAGCAATTGCATTTAGAAAGTTTGTTGCATGGAGCATAAGATTTATGATAATGAATATTCAGGGTAGCAAACTTGATGATGGCTACAGTAAATTAGCCCATAAAATTTATATTATAATCCTCTTTCTTTTTAAAGAACAATAATTTAAGTCTGTGTATAAATTAGGTATAGTTACCTTAATTAAACTATTTGAATTAGGCACTTGTTTAATGGTTCATAAATGCTTAAATTGAGTAGTATAAAGGCTATTATATGGAGAAAAGATACAAGAGTCTATCCTTGTTTGCGTTTCAGACCCGGTTTGCGGACGAGGATAAATGCAAAGCTTATCTGGCCACATTAAAATGGGGGAATGGTTATACATGCGCCAAGTGCGGGCACGTAAAGTACTGCGGCGGACTAGGCGTGTATGACCGGCAGTGTACGCGCTGCGGTTACATCGAGTCGCCGACGGCCGGCACGCTCTTCCATAAAAGCAAACTTTCTATTTTGAAGGCTTTCTATATTGTTTATTA
>JAQBNV010000358.1 GCA_028288395.1 Adhaeribacter sp.
TAATAAAATAAACCCCTTAGGAATTTGGCCTGGGCTAGAATCAAATCTTTTTTGATAGCATCCAGGTTTTCCATTTTACCTACCCGGCCAATTACCATATTGGCCCGGCCGATGCCCTGATAAGCACCTTGGTATACATCCAGGAGAATGGTGTTACTGGAAGGCAAATTGAGCGAGTGCAGTTCGATGCGGTTAGAAGAGCCGTCCATTTCGTACATATCGCCGGTTATGGCCCACTCAATATCGGCCGCATCACGCACATTGGTGAAAGTCTGTTCGCGTTGCAGCATATCATACACCCCTATCAGGGCCGCCTGCGCATCAGATTCAGAAAGGAAAAAGTTTGCATCCGTGAGTACATCTTTCGGTACCAAGGTTAGGAAGTCATCGCTGCAGGCAGCAACCGGCACCATCAGCACCGCCAGGGCAATACGTTTTATTATTTTTTTCATGCTAAATCTATTTATAAGATGAAAACTAAAAACTTACATTTATTCCGGCCATAAAGGTCCGGGGCTGGGGATATACCCCATCGTCCACGCCCGATTGGAGCGGATCGGTACTGCCTATTTCGGGGTCAAATCCGGAATATTTGGTGAAGGTGAACAGGTTCTGGGCATTGACATACAAGCGTATGCCTTGAATTAAGCCGGTCCTTTTTACCAGATCTCCAGGTATGCGGTAGCCAAGTGTGAGGTTACGAATGCGCATATAATCGCCTTCTTCCACATAAAATGATGAGCTGCTGGCAAAATTGCCGTTTGAATCGGTGTAAGCCAACCGGGGAATGTCGTTGCGGCCGCTACCGGGAGTCCAGCGATTTAAGGCCTCTTTCGACGCATTTACCACACCCGAGCCACCAAAATATTTTAGAGGATAAATAGATCTTTTATTTGCGTGGAAGATTTCGCTGCCCGAAATACCCTGGAGCATTACATTAATGTCAAATCCTTTGTAAGTCACGTCCAGATTCATACCGTACATCAGACTAGGCCAGGGGCTTCCGAGGTTTACCCGATCCGCATCCGATAATTGGTTATCCTGGTTCACGTCGCGGTAAATAAAATCACCTGCAACGGCATTGGGCTGCAAAGTTTTATTTACCGCATCGCTGGTCTGGTAAATGCCATCTACCATATAACCCCGGAAGTAGCCAATGGGCTGTCCGACCTCGGTATAAGTAGCGCTCATAGTATAGTAGCTAGATACCGACGATCCGGTAATGGGTTGGCCAACTCCTAAGCTTTTAACTTCATTTTTTAAAGTTGCCATATTTCCGCTCAGATCGAAATGGAAGTCACCCAGATCTTGCCGGTAACCCAGCAATAACTCCAGGCCCCGGTTCTGCACGTGTCCCCCATTAATGGATGGGGCATTCTGGAAACCGGCTTCGAGCGATACGGGTAAGGCAATCAGCATGTCCCGGGTATTTTTAATATAGTAATCGGCGGTGAGGTAAACTTTATTATTCAGGAAAGAAGCATCCAGGCCAATATTGGTTTGCTCACTCGTTTCCCACTTCAGATCGGGATTGCCTGGCCGCGACATACTGGCGCCAATAACCAGTCCCTGGTTCAGACCCAATACATAGTTATCATTAACCGTCCCCAGCCGAATGGTACTTAAATAACCAAAGGCGCCAATCGCATCGTTACCCAACTGTCCCCAGCTACCGCGCAGCTTTAAGGAAGTGAGGCCCTTTACCTGCTGCATGAAAGGTTCGCTATCGATATTCCAGCCGGCCGACACCGAAGGGAAATTACCCCATTTATGGTTTGGTCCAAAGTTAGAGGAACCATCACGGCGAATACTGGCTGAGAATAAATACCGATCTTTGAACGCATAATTTACCCGGCCCAGGTAAGAGGCCAGGGCATATTCGCTTCCCGTGCCATTGGCGCGGCGCTCGTTTTCGTTACTGCTGTTAATGACCCGGATTTGTTCATTCTGATAATCCCGGCCCGTAACGGAAATCCAGTTATTATTATTCTTTTGGGCGGTTTGCCCCACCAAAGCCGATATATTATGATCGCCTAAAATTTTAGTATACGACAAGGTGTTTTCCAACAGCCAGTTTAATCCCTGGCTAAAAGTTTCGCCCAGTGTAGCCTGCAAATTGCGGTAATGCCCGCGTTCGGCTTTGGGCTCCCAGGTAGTAGACCGGTCGTTGTTCACATCAATGCCGACGCTGGTTCTTAACTTCAGGCCCGATAATATTTCGTATTCGCCAAAGGCATTTCCGAAAACCCGGATATTTTGCAATTGATTGTCGATGGAACGAGCCCGCAAAAGGGGATTATCGCCTTGGGTGGTATAATAAGCCGACGAACCATTTACCACATCGTTTGGACCCAGGGTCGGATAAAATTGCTGCGCCAGGTTAAAAATACCTACCCGCATTTCTTCATTGCGCTGGCCTTTGGCCTGAGAATAAGAAAAGGAAATAGAACTACCAAAATTAAGTTTGTCGTTCACCTGCAAATCGGCCGAGGCCCGGCCGGTATAGCGCTTGTACCAGGTTTCAATTAAAGTACCTTCCTGATCGCGGTAGCCCAGCGATAAAGCGCCTTTTAATTTCTGGGTGCCACCCGTTACGCTCACATCATAATTTTTTAAAGCGGCATTCCGGTAAACCTGATCAATCCAGTTTGTTCCTTCCCCAAAAGAAGCGGGGTTGGCCCATTCGGGGTTAGGAGACATGCCGGAGTTGGTATACAGTTCGTTAGCCAGGGTGGTAAATTCCGTGGCATTCAGGAATGCCGGTTTTTGCCACAATTGCTGCACACCGGTATAGGCATCGAAAGTAACCTTGGCTTGCCCTTCCTTGCCCCGTTTGGTGGTAATCAAAATAACGCCATTGGCTGCCCGGGCGCCGTAAATGGCGGCGGCAGCGGCATCTTTTAATACCTCTATAGATTCAATGTCATTCGGATTCACCACCGACAAACCATCAATGCGGTCAGAACTCCCCCCGATGCTCATGCTGCCACCTCCTAAAGGCATGCCATCTATAACATATAAGGGTTGGTTATTGCCGGTACTGCCCACACCGCGGATACGAACCGAAGAAGATCCACCCGGCGCCCCGCTGGTCTGGGAAATTTGTACGCCCGGCACCTTGCCCTGAATGGCCGAGGTAAAGCTGCTCGTGGCCACTTTCTGAATATCTTCGGACTTAACAGAGGTTACGGCACCGGTTACATCTCTTTTACGCTGGGTACCATAGCCTACCACCACAACTTCATCCAGTTGGGCATTATCTTCCTGCAAGGTAATATCCAGAACAGTATTAGAACCAACTGCTTTTTCCTGGCTTTTAAAACCGACAAATGAAAATACCAGAACGGCATTATAAGGAACATCCGGTAGTTCGAAGCGACCATTCTGGTCGGTGGTGGTACCGGTTTGGGTATTTTTAACGGCTACGGTTACACCCGGTAATATTTGTTGGTCGGCGGCCGACCGGACTACCCCTGAAACAGAAGCCGCCTGCGCCTTTACATGGTGAGGTAGGATGACCAAAGCGGTCAGTAGTACCTGCAAAAAAGCTATTTGCCAGAAGAATTTTTTCATATGAGAATTAATTAATAATTAGATTGGTGTTAATTACCTTTTCTTAGGGTTTGGTTGGGTATTTTTAAAAAAGCGAATTATTTTGATTTTGTATAAGCGGTTGCGCTTAGTGGGGCTGCAAATATTGGGTTGTTAAATATTCCTTTATATTATGTTAGCACCCTTCTGGGTGATTATGTATCTGGCGGGGGATGTTGCTTAATAGTTGTGCCAGAATAAACAGCGGCCCTGGTATTGGGTAAGCTATTTGGGTTGTATTTCCCGGCAAGCAGCAACCTGGTTAACCTAATTTCCATTGCTGCTAATGCCAGGTCACTATCTGACACCGAATTTCTTACTACTTGCAGGTGAGCCAGCCCTTTGTTTAGGAAGCTGAATACTCCCGCGGAAGTCCTGCTCATAAAAGATAAACAGAAGGTCTCTTGTTTCATACCTGGGTATTTAGGTTGCCTCGACTTCGTTAATTTGAAGGTTATTCCTTAATGTATTCTCCGTAAAAAGTGGTTTATTTTACATTGGCAGATTCTAAACTTTTATATTTGAAAGCTTTTAGGCGCTTTTCGGTTACGTACCCGTTATTAAAATAACATTTTAACTCAATTTTCAAGGCCATTTAAATTACAGAGAAGCTTTAACTAAGGTTTATGGTAAAATTATCAGAAACACAAATATTCCGTTTGGAATCTAAATATATTTTAATAAAAACATTAGGCCTTTTTCGACAACGTGTACGTGAACGAAAGTAAAAAAAGAATT
>JAQBNV010000360.1 GCA_028288395.1 Adhaeribacter sp.
AGAAGCACCCAGACAAATTCCGTTACTGAATGGCGACCAGGCCAAAACGCTGCTTTTAGAGATGGAAGCCAATATTGGTAACCCTGCTGCTGCTCCAGAGTTAAGAGACGATCCTACCCGGCCTGATTTTGAATTATATAATAATAATACAAACTGGCAGGATGGCGTTTTGCAACGGGCATTAATCCAGAACTATAATTTAAGCATGCAAGGCGGCGAAGCTAAAACCCGTTATGCCTTCAGTTTAGGTTACTTCGATCAGGAAGGGGTAATTATCGAAAGTGAATATAAACGTTTCACTTCTCGTTTTAACTTAGACTATGAGGTTTCTGATAAAATCAGGTTCGGTAACAGCATTAGCTTTACCCGGGCAGCAGGTAACCGGCAGTATAATAAAGATGCTTACGAAACGGCGCTGCAAAAATTACCTTACTTTCCCTTATACCAGCAGGATACGTTAGGTAACAACATAGATGGCCTTTATTTTACTGGCGACTGGCGGGGCAACCCCTTGCCAATGGCTAGAACCCTGAAAAACGATACTTACAACAACCGGTTAATAGGTAATATTTTCGCGGAATGGGATATTATTCCACACTTAACCTTCCGGACTAGTTTTGGTGCCGACTACACTGGTTACCGGGAAAAAACTTTCCGGCCAAGAGAAGCCATTGTTAACAGTTTCCGGGAAGCCAGCGAGCAGTTTACCGAAGATTTATCGTGGCTGAACGAGAATATTTTAACGTATAGCCGCACCTTTAATACAAAGCATAATTTAACCGCTTTGGTTGGGTACACGCAGCAAGAAAGTAAATGGGACCGTTTACAAGCCAGAGGCCGCAATGCCCCTTCTGATTTAATTTCTACTTTAAATGCCAGTGCCCAGATAGATGCGGCCACTTCGAATATTTCGCGCTGGGGTATCAGTTCTATCCTGAGCCGCTTTTCTTATATCTACAACGATAAATATTCTATTGCGGCTTCTATCCGGCGGGATGGTTCTTCCCGTTTTGGTGCTAATAACCGGTATGCGGTGTTTCCGTCGGTTTCAGCTTACTGGCGGGTATCTGCAGAGCCCTTTATGGCAAGTCTCCCAGCGGTTAGTGATTTAAAATTCCGGGCCAGCTACGGCCAAACCGGTAACCAAAACATTGGCGACTTTTTGTCGCGGGCCCGTTATGGTATAGTAGGTCAATATAATGGTGTAGCCTCTATTGCACCTTTAAACTTCGAAGTTCCTAATTTATCCTGGGAAACAACTACCCAAGCCGACTTAGGAGTAGATTTAACTTTATTTACAGACCGCTTAACGTTGATTGCCGATTACTACGTTAAAAACACTTCTGATTTATTAGTAGAAATTCAGTTGCCTACTACCTCGGGTTTTAATACTTCCCTGCAAAACCTGGGTTCTACCCAAAACAAAGGAATTGAATTGGGTTTAGCTGGTAAAATCCTGACCGGAGGCTTTAAATGGGACGCTAATTTTAATATTTCGCATAATAATAACATTGTTACCAGCTTACCCGGGGGCAAAGATATTATTCAATATTCCTGGATTTACGCCGGTATTGCCCGCGAAGGAGAACAATTAGGTACTTTCTATGGCTGGAATTCTTTAGGGGTATTTTCAAGGGATGAAGATGCTTATCTGACCAATATAGGAAAAGATGATCAGACGGGAAGAGCGCTCTACGATTTTGTCGGAAATGTGCCTGGCAGCGAAGCCTCCAAGGATGCAAATGGCAATCCTATAGTAATGCGTAACTTAAGTAGCGGAGGTGTTGCCTTCAAAGGAGGTGATATGCGTTTTGAAGATGTTAATAAAGACGGCGTGTTTAACAACGATGACCAGAAAATTATTGGCCGGGCCCAACCTAATTATTTTGGCGGTATCACGAATAATTTCAGTTACAAAGGGTTTGACCTGAATGTTTTTCTGCAATTCCAGGCCGGTAACGATATTGTAAATAGCGCTCGCCGTAGTTTAGAAAACATGACAGATGCCACCAACCAATCGATTGCGGTAACGCGTCGGTGGCGGAAACAAGGGGACGAAACGGATATGCCCAGTGCCGTTTATCGCGATGATATAGGTAATGCGCGTTTTTCTACCCGTTGGATAGAAGATGGATCATACATGCGTCTGAAAACGATAACCCTGGGCTATAATTTGCCCTCCGCCTTGGTACAACGCACTTTTATCAATTCAGCCCGTATTTTTGCTACCACCCAAAACCTGCTCACTTTTACCAAATACAGAGGCGTTGACCCTGAATTTACGGGTGGTGTAATTGTTGGGGGTATCGACTGGTCTACCTTTCCGCAACCCCGCACACTTACGCTTGGTGTAAATATTGGCTTTTAATTATCAGATTAATAAAATGAAAAATAAAATATCTAAAATAGCCGCTTTTATGCTGGCTTTTGTAACTTTTACTTTCGTTCTACCAGCCTGTGAGGTAATAGACCAGGAGCCGGAAAGTGAGTTAACCCCTGCTACCTTCTGGAAAAAGGAAGATGATGCCCTGGCCGCCCTTTCAGGTGTTTATGGCGAATTGAAATGGCTGTCCGGCTCCTGGGGCGACTGGCGTAATGGTTTGTTTTTAATGAACATGGGGGATATTCGGGCCGATATGATTAAATATTCCTGGGGTTCGCAGTGTTGTATGGTTGGCCTGGTAGATTTAAGCCAGCAGGTTGTTTCGCCAGACAATGCTTACACCGAATGGGCCCACTTTTATTCATTGATTAACCGGGCTAATAATTTCATCGCTTTTGCGCCCCAAATTTCAGCGGCTGCTCCAAATTATACCGAAACGGAAATGAAAGCGATGCTGGGAGAAGCCTATTTTTTACGCGCTTTTGCTTACTTTAATATTGCAAAATGGTGGAAAGATGCCCCCCTTATATTAGAACCAGTTACCAGCGACCAGCAAGAACTGAATGTGCCTAAAAATACCCACGAAGAACTGCTGAACCAGGTAGAGAAAGACCTGGAAATGGCCTTAACCACTGGTTATTTGCAAAACACGGTTTCTATGAAAGGTAGAGCTACCAAATATGCGGCTTATGCCATGCAAACCGAGGTTTTCCTGTGGCGAGGCAAATACCAGCAGGCTGCCGATGCTGCCGCCAAAGTATTAGCCGGACCGTTTACCTTACCAGCTAACTATTGGGAGAGCTTCTGGGGAGGAACTGGTACTTCGGAAACCATTTTTGAAGTTTTCTTTACCGGACAGAATGGCGATTATAGCTTTATGTCTAAAGTAGGCAGCTGGGAACCAGGTTTTATTCAGTTATACGACCGTGCCGAACCATTTACTAATTTGGTAAAAGCATCCGGTGATTGGGAACAGGAAGGGCAAACCACTTACAATTACACCGGCCGTGGTTACCACGGTTATGGTCAGAAATACTGGTGGTGGGCTGATTCCCGGGTTTGGAAATGGAGCGGTAGAAATGATACGGACCTGAAAGCAGCTGAAACGGACCATACCGAGTACCCGGTTTATCGCTTAGCCGATGTAATGCTGATGCGGGCCGAAGCACTTAACCGGGCCTCCAATGGGGGCAACCAGCAGGAAGTAATCCAACTGATAAATGCGGTAAGAGCCAGGGCCAAAGTGCCTGCTAAAAGCATTGATGCTTCGGCCACTATGTTCGAAGTAGAAAATATTATTATGGATGAGCGGGCTATAGAATTAAGCGTAGAAGGCAAACGTTGGTTCGACCTAATCCGGGCCAGCAAAGGCCGTCCTACTTATTTGGCCGACAAAGTTTTAATGAAATATCCGGCCAATCAAAGAGCTGAAATTAGATCCAGAACCAGGTTAGATAACCCCGAAAGCTGGTATGTGCCTATCAACCGCCGGGAGTTACAACTAAACCCGGCATTGGTTCAGAACCCGTTTTACAACTAATGTTTAGCTAGATGCACTTACAAAGGCCCTTATTTATAAGGGCCTTTTATTT
>JAQBNV010000373.1 GCA_028288395.1 Adhaeribacter sp.
GCCAAACACGTGTGTAATTGCTTTTAATTCTGCTCCATCTCCTAATGGAGTAGATGTTCCATGTGTGTTGATGTAATCAATTTCCTCTGGTTTCATTTGGGCGTCGTCTAATGCGCACAACATCACATTTTTTGCACCTAAACCTTCAGGGTGTGGTGCGGTTATATGATGCGCATCGGCAGTAGCACCACCTCCAGCAATCTCGCAATAAATTTTAGCGCCCCTTGCAATTGCGTGGTCCAGGTCTTCGAGTATTAATGTACCCGAACCTTCCCCCATAACAAATCCATCCCTGTCTTTATCGTAAGGCCGGCTAGCGATCAGGTAATCTTCATTACGTTCGCTTAATGCTTTCATTGCATTGAAGCCGCCAATGCCTGCTTCGCTTATTACCGCTTCGCTTCCGCCAGTTACTATAATATCAGCTTTGCCTAATCTTATATAATTAAATGCGTCAATAATTGCATTGGTTGAAGAAGCACATGCGCTAACAACAGCGAAGTTTGGCCCTCTAAAGCCGTGACGCATAGATATTTGGCCGGCTGCAATATCCATTATCATTTTAGGGATGAAATAAGGGTTGAAACGTGGTGTACCATCGCCTTTCGCAAATTCCATTACTTCCGTTTGAAAAGTCATAATTCCACCAATTCCACTGGCAAAAATTACTCCTACACGGTCGGGGTTTACGTTTTCTTTGGAAATGTTTGCATCATTTATAGCCTCATCGCTCGATACTAATGCTATTTGAGTGAAGCGGTCAATCTTGCGGGCTTCTTTTTTGTCAATAAAGTTGGTTGGTTGAAAATCCTTAAGTTCACAGGCGAACCTTGTTTTAAACTTAGCAGCATTAAACTGGGTAATAAGATTAGCTCCTGAAACTCCATTAATTAATCCATTCCAATATTCTTCTAGGTTGTTTCCAATTGGAGTTAAAGCGCCAATTCCAGTTACAACTACTCTTTTTAATTCCATACGTGCCTGAGATTTTAAAGTGATAAATCCGCCTACAGATGCAGAAAGCATATGTAGGCGGATTATTAATTATTGCTAATAAAAGGAAATGGGCCGTTTATTTAGCATGCTCTTCCAGGTAAGCTACAGCCTGACCTACAGTAGTTATAGTTTCAGCTTGCTCATCAGGAATGGAAATATTGAATTCTTTTTCAAATTCCATAATTAATTCAACGGTGTCCAAAGAATCGGCACCTAAGTCATTGGTAAAAGAAGCTTCAGTTGTTACCTCTGCTTCGTCCACTCCTAATTTGTCAACAATGATTTTCTTAACTCTTGTTGCGATGTCTGACATTGTTATAAAGTTTAGTTACGGGTGCAAAAATATATATTTTGGTAAATAAGCAAGGGAATAGGGAGTTTTTATTTATTCTACCACTATTGTCCTAAATATTGAATTATCAATAGTTATACATAAAAAATATGCCGTCTATCCTTATACTTCCCGTTTACACTTATTTAATAATCGTTATATAGCTTCTTTTGCCTAAGTTTTTCTGGAACAGTTTTTTTAGTTAAACCTTCTGTTTATCTGCTTTCTGTTATTACTTTCAATTTTTTAAAGACAGCTATTTAAATTAATATTGAATATTGATTGGTAAATTGTAAACATAAATTCTTCTATGCCTTTAAAGATATTAGACCATGGTTCCCGGGAATATAAGCATATGATTGATTTGCGATACCAGATTTTGCGCAAGCCCTTAGGTCTGGAATTTAATGAAGAAGATCTTAAAAAAGAGGAGAGTGATATATTAATTGGTGCTTACGAAGATGAGGAAATGTTGGGTTGTTGTTTATTAACTGCGGTGAGTAAAAATAATGTGCGATTAAGGCAAATGGCCGTAAAACCAGGTCTGCAAGGGAAAGGAATAGGTAGGGCTTTAATGCACTTCGCTGAGAATATTTCTCGAGATCGTGGCTACAAAAAAATATCTATGCATGCCCGCAAATCAGCCGTGGGATTTTACGAAAAGCAGGGCTACATAGTAGTAGGTGAGGAGTTTGAGGAAGTTACCATACCTCATTATGTGATGGAAAAAAGCCTCTGATTATTTCTTTCGTTTTGGAATATGTTCGTGCAAAAATCTTCTTAATTCATCTATTTGATCGTCCTTTTCAACTGCCTCTTTTGGCACTAGAAAAAAGGATCTCGCATTAAAGTATAAATGAAAAAAGTGTGGGCTTTCGTAATAGGAAGTAAACCTGTTCCATTCCCAGTCGGTAGAGCTTTTGCCATTCTCTAACCGGACAAAATCTGCAGAAAAAACCATCCTGAAGGTGTCATTAAAAGTGCTTGCTTTCCTATAAACGGCTGATGGCAAAAAATACCAGAACGCTATCATTAACCCTACCCACAAAGCTGAGCTAATTAAAAAAGCAATGGGTGATACTTTTTTAAAATAGAAAAGGCCTGCCGAAAAAATAGCAAATACATTTACGAGGATCATTAAAATTCGTATCTCCGGCCTGGTTATAAAATGGTATCGTAATGCCTGTAATACCTTCTTTTTATCATATCCAAAAAATATTTCCATGTAGTTTTTTTGAAAGGCTCAAAAGTATGGATATC
>JAQBNV010000146.1 GCA_028288395.1 Adhaeribacter sp.
ATTTTGCCAAAAGGTTGTTCCAGTATAAACTGAAAAACACCCTGTTTGCTAGATCCTCCTTCGGTATTGCCCTTAATTTCGAAGGCCGCCATAATAGCCAGCGCGCCTACTAAACAGTAGACCACCCCTTTGGCAGCCATCCCAAAACGGGCAAAATTCTCGGTCCACTGCCGGCGCGGATGTGGTAAATGCGTATTGTGAATTGAAATATCCATAGTTTTTTTTTATTTGCGTAGTTGTAAATACATACACGTAAAAATAAAACCAGGGTTTACCGCTGAAGCGGCGAAAGGAAAACTAATTATTCTTTACTGCCTGACCTAAAATAAATTAAAACCGGAAAAATATTTTCACTTCCCCAAAACCGTTATTTACCAATCAGAAATATTTATGCAGCCGCCAATATTTTTTTCAGAACGGCATTAAAAAACAGGTTTAATCTTCGGGGAACGGAATAAAAACGAAGTTGGTAAACCCTTCGTCGATAATGAATAAACAGCAATATTCATCCGGATTTTTATAGGCCTGCTCAAATTCCGCTACTTTTTCCAGGCTAATGACGTTGCGTTCCACAAAATCGAAAAGGTAAGAAGCGTAAACGTGCCAGTCCAGGTTCATTTCCTGGGCCTGAATAAACATAGAACCCAGCGGCGTAGGTTCTTTGGTAAAAATAAAGATCGGATATTTAGAAATATCCCGTTTCCGCATCTCATAGGAAGCTTCTTTCAGGGTATCTGCAACCGCAGCAAAATCTTTCGTGAAGGTGCCTAAATATTTACCGTTCAGTTCCGGGTCATTGTTCATAATCAAAAATCTATTTTAGGTAAACAGGTAACTTAAATACGGAAATCAGAACAAAACAGCACCCGTACCGGCTTTTACTTTTAAGCTTTTAATTCCAGCGTAACCACATTTTCGACGTGGTGCGTCTGCGGAAACATATCTACTGGCTGTATTTGGGTAACTTCGTAATTAACGGCCAGTAACTCCAAATCGCGGGCCTGGGTGGCGGGATTGCAGCTTACGTATACAATGCGGCGGGCTTTAATTTGGTTTAGTTTTTCCACTACGTCGGGGTGCATGCCGGCCCGCGGCGGATCCGTTATAATTACATCCGGCTGCCCATGTTCCGTTATAAAAGCATCGTTCAATACATCTTTTATATCGCCGGCGTAAAACTTCGTGTTTGTAATATTATTATGCTGCGAGTTAAGCCGGGCGTCCACAATGGCGCTCTCGACGTACTCCACCCCGATTACTTCTTTACACGACCGGGCCAGAAAATTGGCAATGGTGCCGGCCCCGGTATATAAATCGTATACCCGCTCGGTGCCGGTTAAGGCCGCCATCTGGCGGGTAATGCGGTAAAGTTCGTAAGCCTGGCCGGAATTGGTCTGGTAAAACGATTTGGGCCCCACCCGGAACCGTAAATCTTCCATTTGCTCCTGAATAAAAGCTTCGCCGTGGTAACACACCACCTCTAAATCATGAAAGGTTTCGTTGCCTTTGGGGTTTACTACGTAGTTCAGCGAAGTTATCTCGGGAAAGGTGTTTTTCAGGTGTTCGAGCAGACCTCCCAGGGTTTCGGCATCTTCGTAATGCACCTGCACCACAACCATCACTTCGCCGGTATTAGCCGTCCGGACGATAAGGTTACGCAGAAAACCTTCCATCCTAACCATATTAAAAAATACCAGGCCGTGCATTTTGGCGTACTGCCGCACCGCCAACCGGATATTATTCGTCGGTTCGGGCTGCAGGTAACAATGTTTGATATCGAGTATTTTATCGAAACGGCCCGGAATATGGAAACCCAGGGCATTGCGGTCGTACTCCTGGTCCGATTTTATTTGCTCTGTTGTGAGCCAGCTGTTATTCGAGAAAGTATATTCGAGTTTGTTGCGGTAGTAAGTCGTTTTGGCCGAACCCACAATAGGATTAATGGGCTTATCGCCTATTTTGCCAATGCGTTCGAGGTTATCTTTAACCTGCTTTTGTTTGTAAAACAATTGGGTATCGTAGCCGATATGCTGCCACTTACAACCGCCGCACACGCCAAAATGCTCGCAGAAAGGTTCGGTCCGCAAGTCGGAATACGCATGAAAATGAATTGGCCTGGCTTCCAGGAAATTCTTCTTTTGTTTTGTTACCTGCAGGTCCACTACATCGCCGGGAGCTACATCCTTCACAAATATTACCAGGTTCTCGTAGCGGGCCAAACACTTGCCTTCGGCGGCCATTTCTTCTATCCGGATGTTCCGGATTATTTCAAACTGCGGTTTCTTCTTCTGTTTTCTCACGGTGCCGCAAAATTACGCCAAATAATATTGGTTTTAAATCTAATTTTCTGGTTTCTGCCGGGCTATATCTGAGATAATAGCCGGTTAGCTTCCGGCCCACCGGGGCAGGGCCGGTGTAAAATTAAGATTCGAAAGTATTATCTTTGTTTTGCCTGCCCGGGGTTTTAAACCGGCTTTTAAACAACAGGCCTGCTAAAATGATGAAAGATAAAGTCGTGCTGATAACCGGGGCTACCTCCGGTATCGGGAAAGCTTTGGCGCTGGCCTTTGGCCGGGCGGGAGCGAAAATAATTATAACCGGCCGCAACGAACAAAACCTGGCCCAGACCGCCCGGGAATTAAGCGCGCAAAATATTACCCATTTGGCGTTGCGGGCCGATGTAAGCCAGGAAACGGATTGCGCCCGCATGGTTAGCGAAACGATTACGCAGTTCGGCCAACTGGATATTCTCATCAACAATGCGGGTATTTCCATGCGGGCCATGTTCGAAGAACTGGATCTGGCGGTTATCCGGCAGGTGATGGATATAAATTTTTACGGCACTGTTTACGCTACCAAATACGCCCTGCCCCATATTTTAAAAACCAAAGGTTCGGTAATCGGCATTTCGTCTATTGCGGGGTACCGGGGCCTGCCGGGCCGCACCGGTTATTCGGCTTCTAAATTTGCGATGCACGGCTTTTTAGAAACCTTGCGCACCGAACTCCTCGACCGGGGCGTTCACGTGATGATTGCTTGCCCCGGCTTTACAGCTTCGAATATCCGGAACAGCGCCTTAGCCGCCAACGGCCAGGCCCAGGGTGAATCGCCGCGCGATGAAGCCGAAATGATGTCGGCGGAAGAAGTGGCGAACCGTATTTTAAAAGCCACCCGCCAGCGCCAGCGCGATTTGGTGATGACCACCCAGGGCAAGCTAACCGTTTTCCTGAACAAGTGGCTGCCCGGCCTCACCGACCGCCTCGTTCTGAACCATTTTAAAAAAGAAAAAGATTCGCCCGTTTAATACCGTTATCAGTGAGCAGTTATAGGTAAAAATTTAATAATAAAGTGATTTAAAATATTCTTCCCTACCCAATGAAAACTGGTTAAACCAAACCTAAGCTATCCTGCTTTTACTTCCGGGTTATTATCCCGGATAAATATTCCCCAATATTTTTAACTGCTTATTTTTTTATAATAATTGAAAACTATTACGGTAATTCCAGCACATTTTTTTTGCGGATAAAGGCGCGCTGGCCGTTCCATTCGGTTTCGTACCAGATATCGCGTTCGCCTTTTATTTCAATGCGGTGGCCTTCCGTCGCAGTAGCGAGCCAGGGAGCGCCGGCGGCAGGAGCCGCCATAATGGCTACCTCGTTCTGCCGGATAATGCCTTTACGGCCAAAGTGGAAAACATTAATATATAACCCGATAAACACGAGATAACCCACAAAGAGAAGGCGCGCCGGGTTGCCGGGCAATATTTTCTTATGGTAATAAACAAAAAACATAATGGTCAGCAAGGCAACCGCCAACATCAGCATGCTTTGCAAAATCAGAAAGTAGTGTTTTTGCAGCTGCGTTTGTAAGAATTCGAAATCGCTGTATTCATAGCCCAAAAAATGTTGCTGTTGCGCCAGGTCTTCCATTTTTTTTAACACCGCCCGGCTTGGCCGTTTGTTGTAATACAGGTGCAGGTAATAAATGGTAGCCGTAAAATTTCCCTGGGCTTCCTGGGTATACGCCATCTTTAAAAGCATCTGCGGCGAATATTTTTCTCCGTTTTGCAGAATTTTCCGGTAAATTTCGAAACTTTGGCGGTATTGGTACTGCTGAAACAAACTATCGGCCTTTTTTAAATCCAGGCTATTTTCCTGACTATAAACAGATTGCGGGATGAAAGTAAAAAGAATTAAAAATATTAAATAAATTCTGTTCGAATAATTTGCCATTACGGAATTAGTGTCTTAGTTTTGCATCGCAATTCAGGGAAACGCCCGACAGTTGTAAAGATAATAAAAAGATTCTGTAGCTCAGCTGGTAGAGCAATACACTTTTAATGTATGGGTCCTGGGTTCGAATCCCAGCGGGATCACAAAGTAAAGAAACAGCCCTGTAAGGTGAAACTTACAGGGCTGTTTCTTTTATTATAGGGGTAGTATCGGACAACTTTTCTTATTCTCCTTGTAACATTTGACACTCGCAAAGCCGCCCTTGCCGCATCTTTTGACTATAGCCGTCCGGCTAAGAACCTGAAATAATAGCTTAAACCCAAATACAACCTTTGTACTCTTTTAATTCCTACTGTGCTTGCTGGTGATAACACCATAGCCGTCAGGTTAAGGGATTTATAAGAATAAACAGCTACTCTCGCCAGCTTCAAGCTGGTGTGTACCGATGAAAGGAAGTTTTGGACAGCCTGTCAGTTGAAAACTAGCCTTTATTTATAGGTTCAAGTTACACTTCGTTAAACTTGAAGCAGCTGCCAAGGTCAACCTTCTCTTAACCTGACGCCTATGTTGAAAACACACAGCAAGGGCAAACGGAATTACTTTTACTATCGAAAAATTATTTGTTTCAGCTTAGCCAGACGGATATGGTGAAAACACAAAAAACGGCGTAAAGAATTAGAATTAATTTCTGGGATTATACAAGTTCTACCAATTGAAGCTTTGTGAATTAAAAGTACTCTACCAG
>JAQBNV010000471.1 GCA_028288395.1 Adhaeribacter sp.
GGTAACTTGCAGGGTTAAATGGCCATAATATTTATTAAATACCATAAATATACGTTATGAATAACCAATTGGTAGAAAAAATACCTTCTCTGGACCTGAACGACTTTACTTCGGGCGATGCAGAGAAGAAAAATAAATTTGTGCAGGAGTTAGGAGAGGCGTTTCAGACGATTGGTTTTGTAGCTATCCGCAACCATGGTCTGAGCGATGATCTGACTAAAAATTTATACGGCGCGGTTAAGAAGTTTTTCACGTTACCCGATGACGTAAAACAAAAGTACGAAAAGCCTGAACTGGCTGGCCAGCGTGGCTATATTGGCAAAGGAAAAGAACACGCCAAAGGACGTAATACCGGCGACTTGAAAGAGTTTTACCATGTGGGCCAGGAACTGCCCGAAGCGGAGCTTAAAGCCGAGAATTACCCGGCCAATATTTGGTCTGATGAAATACCGGAATTTAAAGAAACAACTCTTACAGCTTATAAAGCACTGGAAAAAGCTGGTCAGCAAATGTTGCGGGCCATTGCGCTTTATCTAAACCTCGACGAGAATTATTTTGATGAAAAGGTGTTTAATGGCAATAGTATTCTGCGGCAGATTCATTATTTCCCGATTGAAGACCCGGATAGCGTACCGGCCGATGCTGTACGCGCCGCCGAACACGGTGATATTAACCTGATTACGTTGCTAATGGGGGCCAGCGCCGATGGCTTACAAGTATTGCGCCGCGACGGCAAATGGATACCGATAACGGCCTTGCCGGAACAAGTGGTGGTTAATGTAGGCGATATGTTGTCGCGCCACACCAATAATAAACTAAAATCTACCATTCACCGGGTGGTAAATCCGCCGCGGGAACTGATGCACACCTCGCGCTACTCTATTCCGTTTTTTATGCATCCACGTTCCGAAATGGACCTAACTTGCCTGGAAAGCTGTATTGATGCCGAAAACCCCAAAGCCTATACTGATATTACCGCCGGCGACTTTTTAACTGAAAGGCTGATAGAACTGGGCTTGCTTAAAAAGCAATAATTTTATTTCAGCCGGATTAGGCCCGAGATCAGGTAAACAGTGGTAATCTATTTAAGGCTGCTGTTTAACCCGAAACCTAGCATAAAAGTGAACGAATAATTAGCCTGTATACTGGGGCCTGGTTTAGAAAACCGTTTTGTAATGTGGTTATCGGGCAGGATAATATTAAATAATATTTTAGTTTTATTTAGCCGGATAAATTGCTTACTTCACTACCAGCTTATTAAGCAAAAGCAGTTTTCAATTATGTTGGCCAGATACCTTAGGGGTAATTACGGATTACAGGTAGCTACAAATGTACCTTCCCCGCACAACACATTTCTAACAACCAGCCACTAAGCTTGAGCCTCAGACACTATATTTTCCTGAAAGATGTTCTGAAACTGGCTTTAACCGCCTTTGGCGGTCCGCAAGCGCATATTGCCATGATGCTAAAGCTAATGGTAGACAAGCGGCGCTACCTTACCGAAAATGAGCTGATAGAATTAAATGCCCTTTGCCAGATTTTACCGGGGCCCACTTCCACCCAAACGTTAACCGCTATCGGGTACCGGGTAGGCGGTGCCAATTTAGCTTACTTAACGTTAATCGTCTGGATTGCACCTACAGCCCTGCTGATGACGATAGTGGGCCTGGCCATGACTTACCTTGTCCGGAACGATATTTCTCTCCATTTCCTGCGTTACATTCAGCCGCTTGCTGTTGGCTTCGTCGCTTTTGCGGCCTACCGTATTAGTACCAAAGTAGTCGTAACCAAAACCGGTATTCTTTTAATGATGGTATCGGCAGTAATTTCTTACTTTTTTAATTCGCCATGGGTTTTTCCGGCCTTATTACTTTCCGGTGCCTTTGTTACGTCTTTCCGTTTCAAAAAGCATCCCAAAGAACTAAACAAGAAATTAAATATTGATTGGCGTAATTTTATTTTATTTCTGGCGGTTCTCATTTTTGCAGCAGCCTTAGGTGGCGCTACCCGTTGGTTACCCATCCGGCTTTTCGAAAATTTTTACCGCAACGGCAGTCTTATATTTGGGGGCGGGCAGGTCCTCATTCCACTGATGTACACCGAATTTGTGGAATTCAAACATTATTTATCTGCCCAGGAATTTTTATCGGGTTTTGCGCTATCGCAGGCTATTCCGGGGCCAACCTTTATTTTTTGTACCTACATTGGTACCTTGGCTATGCGCGGCTATGGTATTTGGGGGCAATTGTTAGGTTCTTTGGTAGCTACTGTTGGCATTTTTTTACCTGGTACTTTTCTTATCTTTTTCATTATCCGTTTTTGGGAAGAGCTTAAGAAGTACCGTATTATCAAAGCCTCGCTGGAAGGAATAAATGCCGTAAGTTCCGGCATGGTTTGCGCAGCTGCCATTTTATTGTATCACCCAATTGAGTCGAGCAGCCTTAATTTTGGGATTGTAGTAGCTACTTTTGCCCTGCTCGTCTGGACCAAAACCCCACCCTATGCCCTCATTTTAGCGGGTATTCTGGCCGGATTATTTATTCCCTAGGGTTGTTCCAAAATAATTATCAGAATATTATCGGATTAAAAAACGAAAAATATTTTGGACGAAATTACAAATCTTGTACAGCCTCTTCTAAAAATATCTTGCGTAAAATCCGTTAAAATATACCCGCCAATTTATTCTTTCACTTTTATTACCGATTGAGCAAGAGGAAAGCTTACCGCCGTTTGCCCGATAAATAAAAAAGCGACCTGGTTGGGTCGCTCTTGCGCTGGTAATAAGCAGTGATTAAATTTCCGTTTTTTCAACTATTCTGTCGTTCGGCAAGCGCAGCAGATATTCACCGTAACCGCTTTTTACCAAAGGAGTGGCAATTTGCCGTAGCTGTTCGCTATTGATAAAACCCATCCGGTAAGCTACTTCTTCTATACAACCTATTTTGAGGCCCTGCCGCTCTTCAATAACCTGCACAAAGGTAGCAGCCTGCATCAGCGAATCGAAAGTACCGGTATCGAGCCAGGCGGTACCCCGACCCAGAATGCCAACTTTCAATTTTCCGCGCCGCAGATATTCCTGATTTATATCGGTTATTTCGTATTCACCCCGGGGGCTGGGCTTTAAATCTTTCGCAATTTGTATAACCTCGTTGTCATAGAAGTACAATCCGGGTACGGCATAATTAGATTTAGGCTGTTTGGGCTTTTCTTCAATAGAAAGGGCTTTCTGGTTATCATCAAACGCCACCACGCCGTATCGTTCCGGGTCATTAACGTGGTAGGCATAAACTACGCCACCATCAGGGTTATTGTTGTTTTGCAACAGTTTAGCTAAACCCGCGCCGTAAAAAATATTATCGCCCAGCACCAACGCCACCTTATCCCGACCAATAAATTCTTCGCCAATCACAAAGGCTTGGGCCAGTCCGTTTGGTACCTCCTGAATGGCGTATTGAAAATTACAACCCAGGCTGGTGCCATCGCCTAACAATTTTTTAAACAATTCATTATCGTGTGGCGTGGTAATAATCAGAATGTCCCGGATGCCGGCCATCATCAGTATCGACAAGGGATAATAAATCATCGGTTTGTCGTATACCGGCATCAGTTGCTTGCTAACTGCCAGCGTGAGCGGATGTAATCGCGTGCCGGAACCACCAGCCAGAATAATACCTTTCATTTTATTTAATTGTTGGTTGTTGAATTATGGAATGGTTGAATGGTTAAATTGCTGGAAGGTTGTGTCATAATTTTAGCTTCGGCAAGTAGTGTACTATTTTTTCTTCCCTATTATCCCTTATTTCCAAAAACCATTTAACAATTTAACCATTCAACAATTAAACCATTATTGCTCGTTATAAATAAACGCCTGATTATGGCGGAACCAATCCAACGTTATCTGCAGACCTTTCTTAATCCGAATCTGCGGATCGTAACCCAGGAGTCGTTGGGCTTTCGAAATATCGGCGAGGCTATCGCGGATATCGCCGGCCCGGTCGGGGCCATATTCCGGCGCAACATTTGAACCGGCTTCTTCTTTTAAGATATTGAATAAATCGTTTAATGAGGTGCGGTCGCCTACGGCAATATTATACACCTGGTTCAGGGCCTCCGGCGTTTGGATTAATGCGGCTCTAATATTAGCTTCCACGCAATTCTCCACAAAAGTAAAATCACGGGTCTGGCCGCCATCGCCGTTAATGCGTGGGGATTTGCCTTTCAGCACGGCATCGATAAATAAAGGAAGAACTGCAGCATACGCCCCGTTAGGATCCTGGCGCGGAC
>JAQBNV010000472.1 GCA_028288395.1 Adhaeribacter sp.
GTTGCGTTTAAGTTAAACTTGTTTTTTGGTAGCCGGCTCAATCGTGGAGCCCTGGGAGTTTTGGGCCAGGTGCTCCAAATAAATGACCTTAGCTTCTTCCAGGTGCCGTATAATATTTTGCCGCTGCTGCCTGATAGCCGTAACCAACGAACTTCGCCGGTAAAAAACAGCCAGAAATTTAAGGTACCCGCGCGTGAGGCGCAAACGGTAACTATATTGCAAGGCAAACAAGCCACTTACCGGTAAGGAGAGCGCAAAAACTAAAGTTCCCCAGCCGCTATTGCTCCAAAACCAGACGCCTCCAATAAAGAGAGCATAAAATATTCCGAAGGTAAATATACCGGTCGTCATCATTATAGGGGCCCGGAACTCCTCTTCTTCGCTTATGCGATGGGCAACCTTAGCCGGGATGAAATACGGAATATAATTAGTAACAAGGCCCCAGACAAAGACTGGAAAACCCAGTAATAATATTAATGCAGCAGATAAATTCCCCTGGAAAAGACTGGCGTGTGCCGGCGGGTTATTCAAAAACTTATCCTGCAGGCCCAGCTTTTTCAGGGTTAGATAATAATTATGAATTTCTCTGCTGATGTGGCTCACCCGCGCCGGCTCCTGTTGGTTAAAATACAGAATACTGTCGGCAATGGCTTTGGTAATTACAAATTTATCTTCCTGCCGTTGGGCCAGATTCATTTCTGCGGCCAGGTTATTTTTATAAATTGCCCGGATACGTTCTACCAGTTTATCTTCCTCCGGACTTGCAATGGTTACTAGCAAATCTTCGAGGCGGCTCCGCATTTCGTTTGTCAAGGCCTGGATCGCAGCGCGTGGATCGCGGGTATACGCTTCGGCGTAATCAGCCACTCGGATCGGAACTCCTACATTAATAAATAATGTACCCCTGAATCGAGTAGGATCGGTGTAATTCAAACCAACAGGCAATAGTTGTAAACCCGATTGAAAACCCGTTTGCGCTTCGGTACCCAACGCAATGCGGGCTGCACCGGTTTTTAGTGGTCGCAAACACCGTTCGTTATAACTGGTCCCTTCCGGAAAAATCAACAGCGTACCCTGCTGGTTCAAAAAAGTAAAACACTGCCGGAAAGTATCGGCATTGGCGTCCGCTGACACAACTCCATCTTCGCGCCGGTAAACCGGAATAAGATTCAGCTTTTGGAGCAGCCATTTATTAAAAGGTGAATTAAAAAGGGTGCTTTTGGCAATAAAATAAACTTCTTGTTTAATACAAGCGGCGATGGCAAGCGGGTCCATTAAAGTATTGGGGTGATTGGAGACGATCAACAGTGGTCCCTCGCCCGGAATCAGATTTTTATTCCGCACTTCTATCCGACGAAAAAAAACCCATAGGGCTACTTTAAAAATATTCTTTAAAAGTGCATAAAACATATTATTAAGAGGGTTTGCTATTAACAGGATCACGACCTCTTAAATATAAGGAATTATCGTTAAGGTAGGTTTCTACAATGCTCTCTTCTTTTACTTACTCATAAACTACTATGCAACCTACCTAATCACTAAAATAAAAGCAAACCCTCCTGAACATATAAGTTTTTTTTCATTGATACACCCCATATTTATACTACCTATGCTAATTACATGAATTAATAATCAGTTCACAGGTATATTTTAGAGCCTTTGTATAAAAACGTTTACTATAATTGTAAATAGCCTTTGAAAAATTTATACCCGGAACTATATTTAATTTTAATTTAACTAATACTCCCTAATTCTAATGGTTATTTAATTAAAATTTAGTATATTTTATACAAATCAGTCATTTTATTAAGCATATTTAAACATTTCCGCATATATTTGATAAAACTTCAATCATTTATTAACCCAACACACAGAAAATGAAAGAAAAATTATCTATCGTCCCTTTTGCAATACTGCTTATCGTAAGTATCCTGGGAGTTGTTTTTGCAGGCATACCCGGCACCATTCCCACAGAAGGAATTGATTCGGGCGATGTTGCCTGGATGCTGGCGGCCTCTGCCCTGGTCTTACTCATGACGCCAGGTTTAGCCCTCTTCTATGGCGGCATGGTAAATGCCAAAAATGTTATCTCTACCATGCTGCAAAGCTTTATCTGCATGGGCATCATCAGTGTGCTTTGGATTACGGTTGGCTTCAGCCTGGCTTTCGGCGATTCGCTGGGAGGCTTTATCGGTGACCCCCGCACCTACTTTATGTTTAACGGCGTACTCGAAAGCAAACCCTGGCCCCTGGCTTCCACCATTCCGCTGGTGTTGTTTGCTTTCTTTCAGTTGAAGTTTGCCGTAATTGCCCCGGCCCTGATTACCGGTTCTTTCTCCGAACGCATCCGCTTTACTTCTTATATCTTATTCGCCTGCTTGTTCAGCATGTTTATCTATGCCCCGATTGCCCACTGGACCTGGCACCCCGATGGCTTCCTGTTTAAAATGGGGGTACTGGATTTTGCCGGTGGCACCGTAGTCCATATCTCCGCCGGTTGTGCGGCCCTGGCAGCGGCTCTTTACCTGGGTAAAAGAAAAGCAGATGCCGTACACGCACCCGCTAATATTTCTTTTGTTTTATTGGGCACAGGCCTTTTATGGTTCGGTTGGTTTGGCTTTAATGCCGGCTCCGCCGTGGGAGCCAATAGCTTGGCCGCTATCGCCTTTGCGACTACCAACACCGCCGCTGCTGCTGCCGGTCTGGCCTGGATATTATTTGATGCTTTTAAAGGCAAGAAGCCTTCGGCCATGGGCTTTTGCATTGGGGTAGTAGTAGGGTTAGTCGCCATTACCCCGGCAGCCGGCTTTGTCGGCATCTCCGTAAGTATTTTTATTGGCGTAATTGCCGGTTTAATCAGTAACCTGGTTGTAGGATGGCGGGCAAAAACCAGCATCGACGATACGTTAGATGTATTTCCCTGCAACGGCATAGGCGGCATGGTAGGCATGATGATGACTGGCATATTTGCCCATACCGCTATTAACAGTGCCTAAACAACCGGCAACGGCTTGTTCTACGGCGAAACCAAATTATTCTTTATTCACTTAACTGGTTAGTGCATAGTGGTAGAATTTTATTTTCTGGGCAGTATTATTTTATTAAAAGTTACCGACTTAATTTCCCCACTCAGCGTTTCCCGCGAAGAGGAAGAATTAGGTTTGGATTTGAGCCAGCACGAAGAACAAGTTAGTTTTGGTAATGGCCTGACAGAAGTGCACAAAATGCCGGAAATTAAAGTGCTGGCTTAGAGCAAAACTTTAAGTCTTTAGATAATTAAATATGAAATTATCTGAATTGATTTACCCGGGCTGGTTTATTATAAAACCCACACAAGAAAGGTGACTAATAAAATAGTCACCTTTCTTGTGTTAAATGAAGGCCGGTAATACCCGCCTTAAATAATCAATCTATCTCTGGAGAAATAACCTCTTTGATATTTGCCGATTGAACCTTAATGATGACTTTGAAATTAGATGTACTAACAGTTAACTAGTGCCTGAAGGTTAAAATCAAACACCCAGGAAAACCCAGATTATTATTCCTGCAGAATTGGTTATAAAGCGAGCAGGTATAAGTAACCCAACGGTTCGAATTGGGAACATTACATATAATAAACAATCCTCAACTATACTAATCCCTGAATTCACGTTACAAAGACTTATAAAGTCGAGAGTAGGTATATTTCTTATTGAAAATTTTGCAAATCTATAGAACGCTTTATCTGTATGATACACTAATACCCAAACCAGAACAGCCAATTCTTAATAAAACTGTATTTTTCACAAAAGTCTTCAATTTTTGAGGCTAACTTTTATTAAATAGCGTATTTTTGTAAAAAACAGGTTTAAATTTTAACTGATTTACCAATTAATATGAAAAGAAAGCTAGCTGGCCTGCCTTTTTTGGCTCTATTATTAGTAAGTATCCTGGGAGTTCTTTTGGCTAAAATAACCGAAAGCT
>JAQBNV010000551.1 GCA_028288395.1 Adhaeribacter sp.
GAGCAGCTCGGCTTGTAAAAAAAAACCATTCGGACCCTTTAAGCCCAATTTCTCCGCCTCTTCAGCCATGGCCAGGGCATTGCTAATCTGCCCAGCATCCCGTAAAATAAGAGCCTTCCAGAAATAATACTCGGCCTGGTTGCTGTTAAATTTTATAGCCTGCTCAATATCTGCCAAGGCTTTACCGAACTGTTTTTCCTGCAGATAAAGTTTTGCTCTTTTGGCGTATAAACCCGCGTTATCACGGTCCAGTTTTAGCGCTTTATTTAAATCGGTAATTTTTATTTCGCCAAAGGACGCAAAATCTTTCAGGATAACCATGGGGTCCTGATTTACTACTTCAGAAGTACAGGAAATTGTTAACAGCCAAACTACAGCTAACCAGAAGCTCGAAATGCCGCCTTTGCTTTTCATATACCTTTAAATCCGTTGCTAAATTATTATTTATTCCGCTATGATCATAAATATTAGTTCGGCAGCTTTCCCATTTACCACATTACTTAATATTATAATACCGCAACAAGGGCTGAATGATGGTTACTATTTACAGCGGATGGTTATTTTAATTGCTAAAGTTGGAGCACTGGAAAGGATAAGGAAGACTTGATTAATTTTAAATATTTTATTTCAATAAGGACTGGTAAATCTGTCTTTTAGAATCTAAAAAATTTAAAAGGTGAATATTTCAGCCCGGAAATATTCACCAAATTCATAATAAATTATTGATAAAGGCGGTAATATTTGGCGGGTTAAATTAGTTTCCCATTATACTGCAGAATGACCTAAATCCTGGAGTAAGGCTTTGCACCGGCGGCTCAATTCCAAATCGTCGGAAGTAACCAAGTGCAGCTGAATGGCTTTTTGCAGCACCTCTATGCTTTTTTCCGGCTTATGTATGTCCCGGTAAATAATGGCCAGATCGAAATAACTACTGATATTTTCGGGATTGTACTGGATTGATTTTTGTAGCGATTCAATAGCATTGTAATTGCTGGCCCCTACCGGAATGGCGCCGCCTAATAATTTAGAAGCCGTGCACTCCAGAAAAGTAAGATTGGCTGCTTTGTAATGCCACCGCCCTAAAAGTTGCCAGGCATCGGCGTGGGCAGGATTTGCTGCCAAAGCCTTATCAAGGTGTTCCCGCACTTTTTTCATATTAGCTAACTGACTTTTAACCCCACTCACAATAGAAAGGTTATTCAGGGCGGCGGCCATCGCATAATTGGCGTCGGCACCAAATGGGTTAACCGCCAATGCCTTTTGGGCATAGGATTGGGCCGAAGAGAAAAATTGAATTTTCTGGGTTTCATCGGCAAACCGGGCTCCGATGCGAATATCAAGCAAACTTAATTTATACAGCGCTTCGTAATTATGCGGATCCTGTTTTAAAACCAATTCAAATTTTTTAAGGGCATCACCATCTTTATATTCAGTAAAGAGACGGTTAGCTTCTTTTAACAATTCATCGGCAGGTACAGAAGCCTGCGTCTGGCTGGCAAATGCCAGCCAGACGCAAATGCCTAATAATATAATTCTAATATTTTTAAACATATACCATTTAAATCGAATTGAAACTAAAGAATATGATTACCTGCTAATTAAAATAAATTTAATTGTCTTTTTTCCTTCTTTGGTTTCTCTTCATGTATATCTATATTACTCTTTTCCAGTTCAATAGTTGCTCCTTCTACCGAAAGTTCTATATCGCTGGGCAAAGTGACCGGAATGGGTTTTGGCATTTTCTTTACCTGCTTCCCAACCGGTAATGGACGGCCCTCTTCTTCCTCTTTTTTAATAATTTGAATATGGTGAATTTTGAAATAATTTAATTTATTCCCGGTTGCTTTCCAACCCTTTACATCAATAAAAATATTCAGATTCAGGGTATCAGTAACTTTATCGCTTTTTTTATCTTTCTGGTATTTTATTTCGGCTACCGGTTCTTCCTGGGTACTTACAGAAATTAGTTTGGAACCTTTGCTCTCGGTTAAATACGAAAAACGTTTGCCGGCAGTGCGGGTTTCGATGCGGAAGCGTTTTACGTAATATTGCTTATTCTCGCCATCGTAATGGATGGCGGTAATAACCCGCTCCGGATCAAATTTTTCGATGATCTCAATATTTGCCACGTCGTAGTGATTCGTTAAGTCAAAAGATGTTAACTCATACGAACCGTCTTTAAATAATACCAGAATGGTATCATCGGTGTTGAAAGAGCCCAGGTAACGGCCCCGCGATTCGGTATTTAAACGGCCGATGACTTCATCGTAGTATATTTCGCGGCCACCCAACGTAGAATCACCGAGGCTTTTCTGCACCACTTTCTTCACCGGGTACTTGGTAACCATATTTCCCTGCGACCCTTTTCCTTTAATCATAAGCTCGGCAAAATCATAATCAAACGTTTTAACCCGGGCTGAAGCAGCCGGCGTTAAGTTAATGGTTACGACTTCCGATTCGCTGTTGGGGTTAGCGGTCAGGTAATGAACCTTAGAGCCTTTGTTGCCTTTGGTTAAATCATATTCTTTGTCGCGGGTAATGCCGGTAACCGAGAACCGCTTGGCCATGGAAATACCCGATTTACCATCGACGTAGATCATGTTGTACACCATGTGCTCATCATTCTTATTATAGATGCCCGCATATATAAGGTCTTTGCCCATAAAGTTTTTCTCGGCAATGCGGCTTACCCGGAATTTACCGTCTTTGGTGATGGCAATGACATCGTCCATATCGGAGCAATCACATACAAATTCGTCTTTCTTTAAACCATAGCCTACAAAACCATCGGCGCGGTTTACATAAAGTTTCTGATTAGCAATGGCCACTTTTTGGGCCGATACTACATCGAACGTCCGGATTTGGGTTTTGCGGTCGCGGCCGGCACCGTATTTACGCAGTAAATTTTCGAAGTAAGCAATCGCAAAACGGGTCAGATTAGCCAGGTTGTCGGCTACTTCGGCCATTTCTTCTTCCAGCTTATGAATATATTCATCAGCCTTAAAAGAATCATATTTCGAAATACGCTTAATTTTAATCTCCGTCAGGCGTACAATATCATCAGTGGTTACTTCCCGGCGCAGTAATTTTTTAAAAGGTTTTAAACCTTTGTCAATGGCTTCGATTACGGCTTCCCAGGTCGTACACTCCTCTATTTTGCGGTAAATCCGGTTTTCAATAAATATTTTTTCCAGCGATGACATGTGCCATTTCTGGTCCAGATCCTGCGCCCGGATTTCCAGTTCCCGCTTTAGTAAGGCCAGGGTTTTACGGGTAGAAATCTGCAGTACATCGTCGGCCGTCATAAAATGCGGCTTGTCTTCGATGATTACGCAAATATTCGGCGAAATAGAGACTTCGCAATCTGTAAAAGCGTACAGGGCATCAATGGTTAAGTCCGGCGAAACGCCCGGCGGCAACTGCACGTGAATTTCCACGTTGGCTGCCGTATTGTCAATTACCTTCTTAATCTTGATTTTATTGTTCTCGCTCGCCTTTACAATGGATTCCATCAAAGCAGTGGTCGTCGTGCCATAAGGCACATCGCGAATAATCAAGAGGGTTTTGTCTACTTTTTCGATGGTGGCCCGCACCCGAATCCGGCTACCTTTTACGCCGCCTTTGTAGTCGTTCACGTCAATCATACCACCGGTAAGAAAATCCGGCAATATTTGCGTAGGCTTTCCTTTTAACACATCTATAGAAGCTTTAATGAGCTCCTTAAAGTTGTGGGGCATAATTTTAGTAGATAAACCTACCGCAATACCTTCTACCCCTTGCGCTAGCAAGAG
>JAQBNV010000576.1 GCA_028288395.1 Adhaeribacter sp.
GCTGGCCACCAATGCCTGCAACGATCTGGACGAAAATATTTATGATCGTTTGGTAACCGAAAACTTTTATAATAATAAAAATGAAGTGCTATCGGCTGTTTTACGACCTTATAAACATGCAAATGCCTGGGTTACACCGGGTCAGGATGGCTGGTGGCGGTTAAGCGAGTTATCTGCCGACCAATTAGCCTGGCCCGTAAAAGGCCGGCACGGACAAGACGGCGGCAAATGGCTCCGCTTGCATTACCACGACTGGAACCCCGATGATGAGTTTGTGTGGGGCGCCTGGCGGTTAATGTGGTGGGGACTAGGCTTATGTACAGACCCCATTGAAAACCTTGAAAAACGGGATATTGCTTCTATGGGCGTTACGCAGGTAGAAAATGATGGTTTTGTTTCGGAATTAAAACTTTTAAGAGCCTTTCATTATTTAAAGTTAATGGATCTCTATGGCAATATACCCATTGTTACGCAGGTTGGTATTCCGTTAAGTCCGCCTACCCAGCCCCGGGCCGAGGTATTCAAATTTATTCAAAAAGAAATTCTGGATAATGTAGATAAAGCGCCCAAATTATCTTCATCTATGTTAGGCCGTATGTCACAGGCTGGCGCATACGCCATGCTGGTAGAGCTATACCTGAATGCCGAAGCCTGGACCGGAACCGCCCGTTGGGATGATTGCATTGCTGCCGCTAACAAATTGATAGCGGGCGAAGCTGGTGGCCAGAACGGAGCGGTAGCCTTAGATCCTAATATTACGGATACGTATAAGCCAACAAATAACCTGTCCAAGGAAATTTTATTTTCGATAGCTTATGAGTTTCAGACCGCCAATTTCCAGCCGCAGTGGCCCGGTGATTTTTATCACTTTAATCAGCGTGATATTTACGGTGGCGCCCGCAACGGCAACGATGGCGTTGTCCTGATTCCGGGTGTTTATTCATTGTTTAACGCTAAGGATTTGCGGAAAAAAGAGTGGCTGCTGGAAGGCCCGCAGTTCCGGTACGATAACCCCAGCCAACCGGTTTTAGGCGGTTCGGGCAACGAATACGGCGGTAAACCTTTGGTTTTTGTCGATAACATCCGGCAAAATGCGAAACTCCAGCCTGGTCAGGATCCCAATACCTTGCCGTCTAATATGAACATGGGCGAAGAAAACAGTGGCGTCCGTTTTAATAAGTATAAATTAGGCCCATCTACCGATCCAAAATACAATAGTACCGATTGGGCCATTTACCGCCTTAGCTGGATATTTTTTGCGAAAGCCGAGGCTTTAATGCGGAAGAATGGCGGCAATGCCACCCCCGAAGCGGTAGACCTGATTAATACAGTAAAACGCAGGGCCTTTACCCCCGCCGATTGGGCCACGATGGCCTATACACCGGCCACCTTAACCCTGGATGAATTGCTGGCTGAAAGAGGCCGGGAGTTTATTTTTGAAGGTTTCCGCCGGCAAGATTTAATTCGGTTTGGCAAATTCACTACTACTTCCTGGTGGGATCATACCCCCAGTAACGAAACCAAAAAATTATTCCCCATTCCCCAGAGGCAGGTTTCTTTAAATGAGAACCTGGCACAGAATCCGGGATATAGCCAATAATAAGACGCCTATTGTTTATTCGAAAAAAACTCCGCCTTAATGGGCGGAGTTTTTTTCGAATAAACAAATGCATGGTAAGTTTCCTGATAATTTTTATTCCTTTATTTTAACATCTGCAAAGCAACCATCTCTCTTTCTTTTCCGTGCTGGGAATGCAAAAAGAAACCTTTAGTTCAGGAAAATAAAAAACATGGAAAGAAAAGAATTTTTATCGCTTTTAGGAGGCGGTGCGGCCACCTTGTTTGCTGTAGGTTGCCTGGGTAGCTGTTCTAAATCAGAATCTGAGGACCCGCAGCCAGGAAACGCAAATCCTGGAACCGGTGGTTCCGTTAAAAAAGATTTTACCCTTAATTTAGCTTCCACCGCCAACAATTTACTCAAGACCCCAGGCAATGCCCTTATCAGCAATGGGGTGATAGTGGCCTACACCACCGATGCCGCATACGTCGCCGTTTCTTCTACTTGTACCCACGAAGGTGGAATCATTGGTTACGATGCTTCGGGCAAACGTTTTAACTGTCCTAACCACGGGTCCAACTTTAATCAATCCGGCACCGTAATCAATGGCCCCGCCACCAAGGCCCTTAAACAATATAAAACCACCTTAACCGGCGATAACTTACGGGTATACGAAGACTAATGGCAGCATACATTTTTAACGGTCGATGCCGCTTAAAATACGCCGGATATCGTTCGTTTTTTTCATCATTTCAAAACTGGCCACTTCGTCTTGCTGGTCGATCATGTTTTTGAACTCCTGTAACTTTTGAATATAGCTTTCCAGGGCGGCGGAAATATTGCGGCTGTTCTGAGTAAAAATGGGCGCCCACATTTCGGGAGAGCTCTTGGCTAACCTTACCGTAGAGGAAAACCCGCTACCAGCCATGTTAAAAATATTACTTTCGTCTTTTTCTTTTTCCAGTACGGTAGCGCCCAGCGCAAAAGAACTGATGTGGCTCAGGTGCGAGACATAAGCCAGGTGCAAATCGTGCGAATCGGCCTCCATATAACTCATGCGCATGTCCAGCTGCCGGAAAAGAGATTCTACCAGGTTTAATGAATCAGGCCGGCTTTTTTCCTTATCACAAATAATCATGATTTTGTGCGGCAATAATTCGGCAAAGGCGGCCGCTGGCCCCGAGTTTTCGGTCCCTGCAATGGGATGCACGGCCACAAACTGGTCCCGCTT
>JAQBNV010000626.1 GCA_028288395.1 Adhaeribacter sp.
AGTTGGGTACGGTACCGTTTTGCTGATAAAAGGCCGGCCGCAGCCGGTAAGCCCACCCCTGAACCCGGGCCAGTTCGATTACCGCCGCTATTTAGCCAACCGCCAGGTGTACTACCAGCATTACTTAACGGCCACCCAGTTTACCCCCGTGGGTTACGAACCCGGCTTCGCTTTGATGGCCTTGAGTATAAAAGTGCGCGATAACCTTGATGCACGGTTGCGGGCAGCGCTGCCTTCGGCGCGGGAATATGCCGTAGCCACAGCTTTATTGTTGGGTATCAAAGATCACCTGCCCGAAGATGTGAAGAATGCTTACTCCCAATCGGGCACGATGCACGTACTGGCTGTTTCGGGTTTACACGTGGGTGTTATCTTTTATATGCTTAACCTGTTGCTGGGCCAGTGGAGCAAGCGGCGCGGGCTTAAATGGTTTCGCTTTTCGTTGCTGCTGGGGATATTTATTTTATATGCTTTTATTACGGCCTTGTCGCCGTCGGTGCTGCGGGCGGTGGTAATGTTTATTCTGGTGGTCGCGGCCGACACTTTCCGGAGGCAAACAAATGTTTACAACACATTGGCTGCCACCGCATTCGGTCTGCTTTTCTTTAATCCTTATTTTTTATTAGATGTCGGTTTTCAGCTGTCATTTCTGGCGGTGCTGGGCATCCTGTACTTTAACCCGAAATTCGAATCGCTCTGGTCGCCGGAAACCTACGCTATGCGGTTTACCTGGCAGCTGCTTTGTGGTTCGGTAGCCGCCCAGTTAACTACTCTGCCGCTTACACTCTATTATTTTCACCAGTTCCCGGTTTATTTTCTGGCAGCTAACCTGGTGGCCATTACGCTTTCGAGCCTGGCCTTGATTGTAGGATTAATTTTATTAGCGCTTTCGTGGCTGCCCCTGGTACCAGCTTATTTGGGTATGGTTTTGAGCGGTCTGCTCTGGTTGATGCACGAAAGTAATGGCTGGTTGTTGCGGGCACCCTTTCCGGTAATACCGGGCATTCATTTAACAGCCGGACAAGCCTGGTTGCTGTATTTGCTGTTGGGCCTATTGGTTTTGTTTCTCGCCCGCAAACGTTTGGTGTATTTCGCTTTATTCTGCGGGGCGCTGTTGTGTTTTTCCGGGTTAAAAATCTCTTCAGCCCGGGCCCGTCAGTCCGGGCAGTGGTGGGTGGTTTACCGCGCCCCCAAAGCCACGGCACTGGGATTTATATCAGGTAATCAGGGGCTGCTGCTCGCCGACTCTACTTTTTACGCCAGTCCTAAAAATTACCAATATTTAGTGCAGCCGCACTGGCAGCAATTGGGGCTAACGACTTTCCGTGCCGATACCTTAATACCCCACCGTGGGCCGATGGCAGTGCCGTCTATTCATTTGCCGGATGGCAACCAGTTGCTGCAGTGGCAGGGAATTAAAATATTGCTTTGCCGCCAACCCCTGCGGCCGGTTACGGTGCAAACCCTAAAACCAGATTTTCTGCTGGTGTCGCATCAACCGTACCTGGCTATCGATAACCTGGCGCCGGTTCTGAAAGGAGTGCAGGTAATATTAGATGGATCAAATAGTGTGTGGTACCAAAGGCAAATAGAACACAAATTAACCAAAGCCGGTATTAATTGTTATAATGTAAATAAACGCGGCGCCTTGCTTCAGCCGGTACCGCTCAAAATTTAAACATCGGGAAAATGGAATTTGTACAGTACAGAACCGCCGAGCGGATAGGCTATATTACTTTAAACCGGCCCGAAAAGCGGAATGCACTTAATTTTGAAGTAGTACGCCAGTTAAAGCACGCTTTTGATTTTGCCGAAAACGACGAGGCCTGTAAAGTAGTGGTGCTTCAGGCGGCTGGCGAGGTTTTTTGCGCCGGCGCCGATATGGCCTATATGCAAACCCTGGCCCAGAATACCTTCGACGAAAACCTGTTCGATTCCTCCCACCTCATGCAGCTTTTTCAGCAGATACACGCCCTTAAAAAAGTGGTGGTGGCCAAGGTACACGGCCATGCCATTGCCGGGGGCTGCGGCCTGGCGGCAGTTTGCGACCTGGTATTTTCGGCGCCAGAAGCCAGGTTTGGCTACACCGAAGTAAAAATTGGCTTTGTTCCGGCCATTGTAAGTGTGTTTCTGCTCCGCAAAATAGGAGAGGCTTGTACGAAACAATTATTGTTAACCGGCGACCTGGTATCGGCAGCCAAGGCTCAGGAAATAGGCCTGATTAATTATGTGGTGCCAGCCGATGACCTAAACCAGGTGGTGGCAGATTTTGCCCGGAAACTTTGCCGTGAAAATTCGGGTCAGTCGATGGAAATGATAAAAGAAATGCTGTACCGCATACCCGATATGAAACTGAACCGGAGCCTGCACTATGCGGCCGAAATGAATGCGATTGCCCGGGGCACCGCCGATTGCCAGCGTGGCATGGCGGCTTTTTTACAGAAAGAAAAATTCTGGTGGTAAATGGACTTAAATAAAAACATATTAAATATTTAATAGTTGTTGAGGTATGCTGGCCAATATTTGCATCGTAGTAGTTACTTTTATGCTCATGGAGGGGGTGGCGTGGTTTACGCACAAATATATTTTGCACGGTTTTTTGTGGTTTTTGCACCGCTCGCACCATGTGCGGCACAACCATGCCCTTGAACGCAACGATTTGTTTTTTATGTATTATGGCGTACTGGCCATGCTTTTTTTTATTTACGGCAGCAAAAATATGGATTACCGTTTCTGGATAGGTACTGGCATAAGTTTATATGGCATAACGTACTTTCTGATACACGATATTTTTATTCACCGACGCATTAAAATTTTTAAAAATACTTCTAATACCTATTTAAAAGCGCTGAACATTGGCCACAAAGTACACCATAAAACCACCGGGCGCGATGGCTCCGAAGTTTTTGGAATGCTTTGGGTACCAACTAAATATTTTGCCCTGGCTCGCAGAAAGAAGGATAAAAATAAATAAAAGTAAAGTGGCGCAATATTCTATAAAAGAACTCGAACATTTATCTGGCATTAAAGCCCATACCATTCGCATTTGGGAGCAACGGTATGGTATTTTAAATCCCAAGCGCACCGAAACCAATATCCGCTTTTACGACGATTCTGATTTAAAAAATATTCTGAATATTTCGCTGCTGAACGAACACGGGTATAAAATTTCCAAAATAGCCAAAATGTCGTGCCACGAAATATCGGCCGAAGTATGTAACCTGGCTTACGCTGATTCGGAGCATTCGCAGCAGATGAATACGTTGCTCCTGGCCATGATTGAGATGGACGAGGAACGTTTTGACAAGGTGTTATCTACAATTATTTTGCAAAAAGGCTTGGAGCGTACCATGTTGCAGGTAATTTATCCTTTTTTAACGAAGCTGGGTATTTTGTGGCAAACCGGGAATATCAATCCCGCCCAGGAACATTTTGTAAGTAATATTATCCGGCAGAAGTTGATTGTGGCCATCGACGGACAAGTGATTGCCCGCCCCGATAGCGCCCCCCGTTATTTATTGTTTCTGCCCGAAGGTGAATTGCACGAGATTGGTTTGCTGTTTATGAACTATTTGTTGCGCTCGCGCAACTGCCACGTGATGTACCTGGGCCAGAACCTGCCCTTTCCCGATTTGATATCAACCGTAAGTGTTTATAAACCTCATTATATCTGTACTGTTTTTACGGCTATGCCTGGGCCCGACCAGGTGCAGGGTTATCTGCACAACCTGGCCGAAATAGCTGCTCCGTATAAAGCCACCGTTTTTGTTTGCGGGGGGCAGGTGCAACACGCTTTTTTCTGCTTTCCGGATAATGTGTGCCGTCTTTCCTCGCTGCAGGATCTCATCAACCACCTGAATAAA
>JAQBNV010000658.1 GCA_028288395.1 Adhaeribacter sp.
AACCAATCGGTGCAGCTAACCGGGCAGATTACCGAAATGGTACCGGACGCCATCTACCTGACACCGACTTCGATCAAAGCCTTGGTAAATGCCAAAGGCAACTTAACCGCCCGCATTAGCCTGTAGCGTTTCGCAATATCGTTTTATCAGCTGATGGACGATTAATGCCAGTATTAAATTAGTGCGGCGCTTTTGTCCGACTGACGGTCCGAGCTCTTTCGCTGCGGAACCCACCCCTAACCCCTCCGAGGAGGGGAATCGGCTATTCTACTGGCAAGCAAATCGCTTTTTTACCGCAGCATTGAATAAAGCAGGGTATAAATAGTTTCCTCCTGAATGACCACTATATGTTTCAGAGACCAAAACTATATTTTCCCTCACCAGGGCGTAACAGGAGGAAAACTGCTGATGGTATAAATATTAAATCAAAAGAGCCCTCGGAAATATCCGGAGGGGCCTTTTGATTTATTCCCTACTGGCTAGGCAGCCAATATTGGGCCGGGAGAAAAATATTGCTTTCGCTAAAAATTTATGATGCGCAGGGTCTTTAGCCGCCGCTTTTTCAGCTATTTAACCAGCGCTTTATTAACCGGCGTAGGACTGTTGAATATATTGGCCGGAATATTTTGCGTTACGGCAATATTGCTCATATTCATGGGTGCATCGCCGCGGCTGGAGGCCAGTTTAATTTTACCGTACTGCTGGTAATCGATCCAAGGGCGGGTAAAAGCGGGCTTCTCATCGGCGTAGTTCCGGAAGAAAGACCATTCGGTAATTAGACCGGAGGTTTTATCGATGGCCAGAATATACCGGTTATCGGGCGTTACGCCTACTCCTTTAAAAGTCAGTTCTATTAAATCAGCATCGGCGCCGGTCTGGGTTTTGCCTTCGCCTTTATATTTGAGCGTTACGCCGCTGTCTTTTAATTTAAAGGGCAGCGCCAGCCAGTAAGAATCGTTGGCCCAGGAAGGGTACATGCCACTGACTAATTTATCCCGGCGGGCGGGGTCTTTTATTTCCTGGCCATTACTGTAAGCCATGCCTGTTTTCGTATTTAAATCGGCCACTATCACCAGGGTATCGCCGCGCTCCAGGCGGTAGCGGTTCTGAAACTTATCCCAGATGTGGTACTGGTTGCGCCAGGTCCAGGCAATGTAGCGGGTGTTGTTCCAGGCGTCGTAACCACCCATGTTTTGGATTACTTTATCGGCCAGGGCAATTGCTTTGGCGTCGGAGCCGGCCGCATTAAAACCGTCGGCGGCCAACTTGTTTTTCTTCTGGGCCTGGCTAAACAAAGGCAGCAGGCACAAAGCCACCAGGATCAGCCAGTAGCAGTTCAAATTATTTCTTTTCGGTTGCATGTTTAAGGTTAAATTAACGCCCGGTTAACCGGCTAGGGGCGGGCTTATAAATGTACTAAATTGTTCTTGCTTAAAGTTAGTTTATAATAATTTCCAGGACTAAAAATATTGCCTGGCGCTACGGCCGCATATATTTTCAACCAAACCCAAAATTTAGCCGTAACTAAGTCAGTTTCTGAAAATAATAGCAAACTGGCTGAGAGAACATCATGAAGATAAAAGTTTCAATCAAAGACGTGCTTACGCTTTCCAAGAACACGTTTGGGCAATTTATGGAGAACAATTCGTTCCGGCTAGCGGCCGCCCTGGCATATAATACGATATTTTCATTGCCCCCGCTCCTGCTTATAGTTATTGCGGCGGCCGGTGCTATCTGGGGCGAAGAGGCGGCCACTAATAGTTTAGCCCACGAAATGGAAGGTATGGTGGGCAAAGATGCCGCCTTATCTATCCAGGAGATGATCAAAAATGTTAATAAAACGCAGTCCGGGGGCCTTGCTTCGGCTATTGGTATTGCTACTTTGGTTTTTGCGGCCACTACTTTTTTTGTTACCCTCCAGGATTCACTCAACAGTATCTGGAACGTAAAAGCCAAGCCCACGAATAATTTCCTCAAAGTAGCCAAAGACCGTTTTCTTTCCTTTGGCCTGATATTAAGTATTGCCTTTCTGATGCTGATATCTTTTGTAATTAGTGCGGTACTTTCTTTTTTTACCGGTTACCTCGAGAGTATTTTTCCCGCCGGTGCCGTGGTGTTCATTCATATTCTTAATATATCAGTTTCGCTGGCATTTATTACATTGCTATTTGCGATGATTTATAAATATTTACCCGATGCCATCATTCGCTGGAAAGATGTGTGGGTTGGTTCTTTTTTAACAGCTTTGCTCTTTGTGTTAGGCCGCTTTCTGATTAGCTGGTATCTGGGCCAGAACGATATTGGTTCGGCCTACGGCGCGGCTGGTTCGGTTATTATTATCCTAGTCTGGATATATTATTCCTCGCTCATTATTTTCTTTGGTTCGGAGTTTACCCAGCAGTACGCCAACCAGTTCGGCGAACGCATTCGTCCGAAAAGCCACGCCGTAGAAATTGAAATCCGGGAGGTACCTTACGAAAGCTCCGACGATCAGAAATCCGGCCGTCCACCCGCCCAGGGCCGTTTCCGCCCGGAATAATTGGTAAAGTAATTATTAAATATTACCTTTTGGTGTATTTAAATCCGCAGGCGATTGCCATGAAAAAAACATTACTGCTGGTGCTGACTTTTATTTGGTGCAGCGCTTTTACGAACTTATCGCCCGATATTTTATTAACCGGGGCGGGCCTGCAGGAGGAAAGCGAGCTGCACGGGCAGAAAGCCATTAAATTCAGCGAAGGCGTAACTTTTAAAATAAAAGGAAAAGAGTTAAGCAGCCATATTGCCCTCTACGTTAAAAACCGTACGCTGCTGGCCGTTGAATTTGTAGCTTTTAAGATGGCCCCGGGGCAAGTAATCACCGCCGATGAATTTATTTACGACGAGCGCAAAGAACTCGGTCGATTTACCTCCAACGTGCAGTTAAAAGCCGGCACCACCACTACCTACAAAGCGCTGGATTATAATTTTAAGACCGGAAAAATTCAACCCGCGAACGAATAAACCGGGCTGCCCTATCTTTTTAGCGATTTTTATAAACACTGCTTGCTATTTTAGTGCCGAAACAGCCTTTATATGCCTTATTCTTCCGGCCGGGAGCCGGCACGGTGCACCTATCCATTTACTTTCCTTCTACTGATTTTCTAATTTAACTACCTATTCTACACCTGCTTACCATGCAGTTTCCGGTAGTAATGAAGTTAGTCTCTTTAGATTATATTCTTTATACCGGTAAATAAATTTTACCGTGCAACCATCCTGGCAGGTGCGGGGTCTATTAATCGTAACCCCTGAAACAATCTAAATCCTTTAAATTTTTTTTACGCTTATGTTAAAACTTTCTGCCCGGCAAAAGCGCGAAGTTTATTCCGTTTCCAACCTGATTCTGCATCTGGCAATTTTCGTTATTTTGCTTTTAACCCTAAATTCCTGTACCCAGGCCGAAGAAGCGCCTGCCGCTAATTGCGGCACGCTGGCGACCGTTAAAGACCTGACCGGTTTAGACGGTTGCGGCTTTGTGTTTGAACTGGATAATGGCACCCGGCTGGAACCCTATATGCCGGCGCCGAATAATACCACCGGAGAAAAATCGCCCCTGCAGAACTTTACCTTAATCGATGGACAACGCGTAAGCATCGCCTACACTCCTCGAAATGATATAAGCTCGGTCTGCATGGCCGGGACCATAGTAGAAGTTACCTGCCTGCATACAGTAGTAGCTTCGGCGGGAAATTAACCTGATTACCGGGCGCTGGCTTAACCCACCATTGCCCGCTTACCACTTTCTTCGTTGAGCCGCAAATAGCGCCTCAGGCATCCGGCCGGTTCGGTATTATTATAAAATGTAGTTTAAAAACGCTCTTATGAAAAACATCTACCACTTGCTTACCAAGCCATTTTTAATCTCCGGTCGTTGGCCTGTAGCCACCCTGCTCTTTTTTGTACTGGGGCTGCTTACCTTGTCTTCCTGTACCGACGATTGCGAAACGACTGTTACTTATACGGTTCAGGATCCGGTACTTATGAAACGTGTCGATTTAATGCAGGAGGTAAAATCCGAACCGGCCCGGGCCTTATCCACGACCGGTAAAATTTACACCAAAGATCAGTATGTGTTTGTAAATGAGTTGTATAAAGGCATCCACGTAATCGACAACAGCGACCCCGTGGCACCCCGCAATATTGCATTTCTTAATATTCCGGGCAACGTAGATATGGCCATCCAAAATAATATTTTATTTGCCGATGCCGGCCCCGATTTATTAGCCATTGATATTTCGAATCCTGCCCAGGTAACGGTTAAAAACCATACCCTCAACCTCTTTCCTAATCTAACTTTTAGTGGCGTTGCCAACAACCCGCAAGCAGCCGATATGTTAACGGTAGGTTATACAACCCGCATTGTAACTGAAACCCAGCCTTCGGATTGCGGCAATTCAGATTCTGGGGCTGGCTGGGGCTGGGGCGGGCAAATGA
>JAQBNV010000022.1 GCA_028288395.1 Adhaeribacter sp.
AGGTCGCTTCCCTCCTGTCCGTACCCTTCGGCATTTAGCATCCGCAGGGCTTTGATTGAATCTTCAAAAACCCCGGCTCCGCGTTGGGCATCGGTACGGGCCGCCGAAAAATGCGGTAGCGATGAAATAACCTGCACCCGGTGCTTTTTAAAAAAGGCGGGCAGATCGTAATATTTTTTGTTAGCCAGGATAATGGTAAGGTTACAGCGAACAATAATTTTTCGGCCCAACCGGCTGATTTCTTCTACAAACCATCGGAAGTCCGGATTCATTTCGGGTGCCCCGCCGGTTAAATCAACGGTGCCGATCTGGCTGCCAGCTAAGGCCACCAGGCAGTGTTCCATCGTTTCGCGGTTCATTATCTCTTTCCGGTCGGGTCCGGCATCTACGTGGCAATGCTTACATACCTGGTTACACATCTTCCCAACGTTCACCTGTAGTATTTCGGGCTGGGTGGGCGTTAAAGGGAAAAGGTTGGCTTGCCGTAACTTTTGGGCAAATGCAGGAAACTGCTGCCCCTGCTGGGTGGCCTGGTTCAGGACTTCTAACTGAATCAGGGAATCGGCCAGCTGGTGGTTTTTTCTTTTTAGGGACTGCTGCATTGCTACATAGAAATTTCTTTTACTTTATTCATCATCTGCACGCCGTGTACCAGCGTAGCGCCTCCCCGGATGGCCGCGGCCACGTGAATGGCTTCCATCATCTGCCCTTCGGTAGAACCTTTCTCCAGGGAATCTACGGAATAAGCATCAATGCAATACGGGCACTGCACGGCATGAGCGACCGCCAGAGCTATGAGCGATTTTTCGCGCGCCGTTAACTCTCCTTCGGCAAAGACTTCGCCGTAGTAACTGAAAAATTTTTCGGCCAGGCTAGGAGAAAACTCACTGATGTTACCAAATTTTTTAAGATCGTCGGGGTTATAATATGTTTTGTTCATTTTTATAGCTTAATTATTTAAGAAAAAGGAAAAGGCATAACGGCCCAGGCTTTTAGAAGCAAGGGCCTAAAGCAAAACCAAAAAAGTTTGGCAATGTTTATAAGCAGACCGGCGGTCCGCGGAAGAGTTGATGGGTGTACTGGACCGGGAGAACAAAATATTCCCGCCATAAACCAGCAAAAGATATTAGCCGGTTCAACAGGTATTTGAGAAAAAGAAGAATGGCCGGCCGAAATAATTTTTGGTGCAGGGCGTATTGTAAATCCCGGGCATTATTAATATCGGAATAGGTAGGCAGCAACGCCAGGGTTGCCGGAGAAAAACCGAACTGGGCCGCCAAATCTGTAAGTACCTGGCTGGTAGACCACCTAATATTCGCAAAAGAAGAACAGCTGCTAAAAACCGACCGGGTTAAACCAAATAAATACACCCCACCCGATTTATCCGGACCTACTACAACTCCTTGTGGTTCTAACCCGGCCGCCGCCCGTAAAATATCATTGGGTTGCAATTGCGGACAATCGTTACCAATAACAATCACCCCATCGTAACCCCGCTCAAAAATAGCGGCGAAAGCGGCGTATAGTTTTTCGGCGAAAGTGGTCCCTACCTGGTCGGCGGAAGAATAAATAAAGGTAGGTAACCCGGTTTTTTCCAGCACCTGCTGACTTTCCCGGATCAGTTTAGCTATTATAGCCTTTTGCCGATTGGGAGTCTGCTGCGGCAACAAACTTTTATACCGCACTTCCTCTTCCGGGGTGCGGGTAAATAAAAGCAGGGCAATATTTTGGTTTGTTCGCAGCAAACAGGTTCTGGCTAAATTTACTTTATTAATTATCTACTACTAAGTATACGGAAAGGAACCGGGATTCAGATTGATTAAGTAAAAATTCTATTCCAATGGTTTAAGTAGTTTATTCCTTTTTAGGAGCGCTTAATGGAATTTCTCTTTTAATATTTCTATTTCAACGCCGGGCGCTACTTTTTCGTACAAAATCCGGTAAACTGCTTCTGCAATTGGCATATTTACCTTAAGGGTGCGGTTTAATTCATAAATACTTTCGACGGCATAATACCCTTCGGCTACCATATTCATTTCGAACTGGGCCGATTTAACGGTGTAACCGCGGCCGATCATGTTGCCGAATGTACGGTTGCGGCTAAATTGCGAGTAAGCGGTTACGAGTAAATCACCCAGGTAAGCCGAACCGTTCAAATCACGGGGAACCGGCATCACCGCGTGCAGAAAGCGATTTATTTCCTGCATGGCATTGGAAACCATTACAGCCTGAAAATTATCACCATAACCTAAACCGTGGGCAATGCCGCAGGCCAGGGCAATGATATTTTTCATAACGGCGGCAAATTCAATTCCGTCCAGATCATCGAGCGGAGAAGCTTTTACGTACCGGTTGCGGAGTAAACCACAAAATTGTTCGGCGCGCTTTAAATCGTGCGAGCCAATGGTCAGATAAGATTGTTTTTCCAGGGCTACTTCTTCGGCGTGGCAGGGGCCCGAAATAATGCATTGGTGGGAAGCCGGTACACCAAAGGTGTTTTGCAGGTAATCGGTAATTAAAATATTCTGGTGGGGAATCATGCCTTTTACTGCCGACACCAATATTTTACCCGTAAAAGCCTCGGGTGGTAATACCGACAGCGCTGCTTTAACAAAGGCGGCCGGCACCGCCAGAATAACCCATTTGGCTTCCCGGATGCATTCGGCCAATTGAATGGTAGGCTTTACATAAGCCAGGTTAAAGTTTACGCCGCTCAGATACCGGGGATTGTGGTGAAAACGCAGCAGGTGTTCTACATCGTTTTGATTGCGTAACCACCAGGAAACCTGGGCTTTATTCTCGGATAATATTTTAACCAGGGCGGTAGCCCAACTGCCCCCGCCTATTACTGCTATTCTTTCCAAAAGTTCTTAATTCCTTAATCCTTGTTTTCTTCTTCGTTTTCACCGGAACCGCCCGTTTTGGCTAGGGCAGCTTCATCTTTCACAATTACTACCTCCCCATTTTTCAACCCTTTCGAAACGGCCCGGAACGGACCGGAAATAACTTCGTCTCCTTCTTTTAAGCCACTCAATATCTGAATATTATCAAAATCGCTGATGCCGGTTTTTACTTTAACAGCTTCGGCTTTGCCGTTGCGGTGCACAAACACAATTTCATCTATCTGTTCATCGCGTTGGGGTTCATTGGCTTCAGTAGAACCGGTGTTGTTGGTATTCCGGATGGGCGTTTTTTTATCGCCGTCCTCGGCTACCCGGGTGGTTACCGCCGATAATGGCACTGTTAAAATATTGTTTTTCTGCTCCGTAATAATATCCACCGACGCTGTCATGCCAGGACGAAAAGGCGTAGCGTTGCGCCGGGTATTGGCTAAATGTTTAAAAGAATCGTTTATCAGCCGGATGCGCACTTCAAATTCAGTTACAGCTTCTAAAGTAACGGCATCTTTGGCTGTATTCGCGATTTGCGTTACCACACCCCGGAATTTTTCGTCCTTACCGGAATAAGAATCCACTTCCACAATGGCCGAGTCGCCCACCTGCACCCGGATAATATCGTTTTCATTTACATTAACCCGCACCTCCATAGAGTTCAGGTTGGCAATGCGTAACAATTCGGTTCCGGCCATTTGGGAGGTACCCACCACCCGTTCGCCTTCTTCCACGCTTAATTTAGAAATCGTACCGTTAACCGGTGCGTAAATCGTAGTTTTATTTAAGTTTTTGCGCGACTCTTCTAAACTGGCCAGAGCGCTTTGCAAATTAAACTCGGCCGCCCGGACCCGCTGACGGGCGGCTTCTATTTCCTGCCGACTTACTTCATAGGAGGCTTTGCTGGCTTCAAAATCGGCCTGGGATATTACTTTTTGTGTAAATAAATCGGTGTTGCGTTTGTGGGTTAAGGCGGTTTGGGCGCTGTTGGCAATGGTCTGGGATAACTGCGCCTTGGCCTGAGCCAGGTTAGCGCGCTGGGTATTAACCTGGGCCTGTTGCATCTGCACCACCGACACGTAATTATCAGCCCTGATTTTGAGCAATAATTGGCCGCGGGTTACCGAATCACCTTCTTCCACGTACAAATTAGTGATTTCCCCCGGCACATCCGGGCTAATTTTTACTTCTACTTCGGGTTGTACTTTTCCCGAGGCACTGACTTTTTCAATGATGTTGGCATTCCGGGCTTTAGCTACCGTTACTTCGGTGCCGGTTTTCTTTCCTATCCAGCCATTCTTTTTAGCCAGAAAAACACCCAGCAATAATAAAATAAGGATAGCGCCTAAAATATAAAATTTACGATTTGCGTTTATATTAGCCATATTGATATTAAAGAGAAAGGGGCTTACCCTGGTAGAAATCTAAAACTTTTAATTTAAAAGTATAATCGTATCTGGCCTGAATCAAATCGGTTTGGGCCCGAATAAAGTTGTTTCGCGCTACGTTAAATTCCGTAGGATTTAAAACACCATTATTAAACCTAATCTCAGCATTTTTATAGGTTTGCTCCAGGGCATTTAATTGCCGGCGGGTAGCTGTAAATTTTTTCTGGGCCGCTAAGGCATCGGCGTAAGCCTGCTGAATGGTCTGGCGTAATTGGTTGCGGACTATTTCGGTATTTAATACCGCACTTTGATGGCTAAGTACCGACCTGGCAACATTATTACGCACCTGCAAGCCGTTTAGAATGGGAATATTCAGGCTTACAAAAAGACCTTTTCCCTGGTTATCGGTTAGCTGATCCATAAAAGAATACTTTTCTGAGACCCGGCCGGGAACGTAAACAAAAAACGGCTGTGTTCCGGCTGCGTCGCTGAAACCCAGAGGTTGCGGTACAAAAGTATTTGTGCCAACAAACATGGTCCGGGCACTGGAATATTGGGTATTTAAAGAACCGCCTAATGCGAGCCGGGGAAAATAAGAGCCCCGTGAAATTTCAATACCTTTCAATGCACTCTTAACCCGCAAATCGGCGCTACGCACCTCCGGCATGTTTTGCTGGGCAATCTCATAAACCTCTTCCGGCGCAAAACTAATAATTTCCTGACCCGGATCTTTAATTTCGGGTTTCACCACCTCAAAGTCAGTCACTTTTTTCAAATCCAGAAGCTGAATCAGGTTCAGCTCCGCGATATCTTTCTGGTTCTGCGCGTTTATAATGGCCAATTCATCTGTAGCTACCTGAGCATCTATTTCCAGCACATTGCTGCCGGCTACACTGCCGGCCCGGAATAATTTCTGGGTGCGTTCGGCTTGTTGCTGCGAACTGTTCAGTTGTAGCCGGGCATTTTCCAGTAAGGCATCGCTAAAAATAATTTGTAAATAGGCGGCCACAACGTTCAGGACAATATCGTTTTTAATCGTAGTGATGTCCGTTTCGGCAACTTCCTTATCAAGACGGCTTTTTTTAATACTATTTTGAATTTGAAAGCCATTGAACAAAGGCACACTCGACGACACCGAAAAATTTGCGGAACGGATTTGCTGGTTTATAAAAGTGTTTTCGGTAGGGTCGATTGAACGGCCAA
>JAQBNV010000677.1 GCA_028288395.1 Adhaeribacter sp.
CCATTTCCTGAACTTAAAACAGAACGGCTACTTCTAAGAGAATTAGAAAAACCTGACTGGAAAATTATATTCTATTTACGCTCTGATGAAATTATTAATAAATTTATTAAACGGCCCAGGCCAGAGAATAAAGCAGCTGCAATTGAGTTTATAAATAAAATAAAGCAAGGCATACGGAATAATGAATGGCTGTATTGGTGTATAATTTTAGAGAACAACCCACAAGTAATTGGAACTATATGTTTGTGGCATTTCTCTGAAGATAGAAAAGTAGCGGAAGTCGGTTATGATTTACATCCCGGCTACCAAAAGAAAGGAATCATGAGCGAGGCCTTGAACAGGGTTATGGAATTTGGATTTAATGAATTAAAACTAACTAAAATTGAAGCTTTTACCCATAAAGATAATGAAAGCTCTAAAAGATTACTCACCAGAAATAATTTTCATCTGGTTTACAACAGAATAGATGAAGGTAATTTGGACAATGTGATTTTCGAAATAGAAAATAAGCAGCTAATCGAATAAACGGTACCTATTAGTTTTTACCCTGGTTAATAAAATGCTTAATTCATAATTCAGCCATAGAGGTGCCATTATGAAATAGGTTGGTGATAGGGTAATGGGTGTTTTCTTCAGCCACTTTAATGGAGAGTCTTCAGCTTCTAAAATTATAACCATTCCATTATATTGATTGGTAATTTTTAGTCCTTCTGTTTTTTCATAGTATTGTTAAAATTTCATCAATCAATAGTTTTGGAATATACCTAAACAGAATGAGCCTTCTAAAGAAATAAGGCTCATTCTGTTTTTATTTATTACATAAGAGTAATAGGTATAGACTGATATTTTGATAGATAACTTCTGATAGCGTAGGAGCTATTTCAGGTTATTTAGCCATTACTACCTTCCCCGCCTTCTGATTTGGCTTTTCTGCCCCGGTATCCACCTCTTTTTTTGATCTTAAGGTTTCCAGTTTTTGCTTGATCAATTAAGTTCTTTAATTCTTCTAAGCCTTTCTGTTGATTTTCTACATACCGCTCTAAACTGGTTGTTAGTGCATCAAGTAGTTCTTTATTCTGTTGCGCCTCCTGTAATGTTTGTACAATCTCATTGAAGTTTGTGTCTTTTGCCATAATTTTATTTGTAAATGGGTTTAGGGTGTTAAATAATGATAAATTAATAAATATTCCTAATTTATATTTCAATTATGATTTATGTGAAAATAAAATCTACGGTGTATACTTTATTCTTTAATCTTTTAAAGAATTACATATATTAGTTAATCTATTTTTACTAAAGTAAAGGTCGTGCTGCTAATTACCAATTTTAGTTTTCACTTGTTAGCACTTATTTTCTTTATAACTTTTTAAATCAATATGAAACTTAACAAATACCTCTGGGATATTTATAAAGAATCTTCAAAAGGACAAAAAATTATTCAACTTTTTTCTGATGGACCTTTAGACGAACTACTTGAACAGTATTTAGGGGAGTTCCACCTTGGCAAAGAGACCACAGCAGAGTTTATAGATAATTTGATTGATTTTACCAAAAGTCCATCTATACCCGAAGAGTTAACTATTGAAGAAGCGGAAAAACTTTTTGAAGATATTATTACCTTAGGTATTAGCCTTGCTGATGAAATGGGGGGGAAAGAAGAATTAGACCCTGAAGCAGAAGATTTTCTTAGTCTAATTCCAATTTTTTCTACCTGGTTGTTTAATCATTTTCCAGATTATTTTAAACCCTATTTTTACAAAAACAAGTTTTATCAGTTAACCCGCATTGCGGATACTTTTGGTATTGAGCTGCCACCCATTCCTCTAAAGAGATATAAGCAGGAACGTATTAAATACTATTGGGAGCTTTGCAAGAGCTTTTTAGCGTTTCAAGAAGAAAATAAAATGACGGCCTATGAGTTCTGCGCCTTTATATATGACTTTGCACACAACTTTATTTCACAGTCATAACAATCAGAAACGGAATTACCTAAACCAACCCAGGTCTGGATGGTTGGTGGAAACAAGAGCGGAGGTGATTTTGAGTTTTTAGATAATGCTTCAGATGGTAATACTGATTTTTGGCAAGGTAGCGAAGATACAAAGCGGGGAGATATAATTGTGATGTATTGCCTGGCACCACGTAGTTATATCCATTCTATATGGCGAGCAACTACTGATGGAATTGCTGACCCTTTCTTTCATTGGTATAGTAACATTTATATTGGAGAAGGAAAGAAGGTTATACCTATCACCTTAAAAGAACTGAAAGAAGATGCTTGTTTTAGCCAACATCCGTTAGTGCGGAAAAATTTACAAGGTGTAAATGGTTACCCATTGACAGCGGAAGCTTACCAACGTCTTCAGCAAATGATAACCAATAAAGGTGGTGTTGTTGTTAAAGAATTACCCCAGCTTTATAGCCATACCTTCTCAACTAACAAGTCATTAACAAATGAGCGGGAAGTAGAATTAACCTTGATTGAGCCGCTTCTACAAAAATTAGGCTATACGACAGAACACTGGGTCAGACAATTATCCCTGCGCATGGGCCGAGGTGAACGGAACTACCCAGATTATGCCTTCCTTATAAATAGTGAGCGAGGGTATGAAACGGCATCTATGCTTATAGAATCAAAATTTTGGATAAAGAATAATAAGGAACTTGAGGAAACATTTAAGCAGGTTTGGTCTTATGGCCAGCGGCTTACAGCCAAAATATTAGTTATTGCGGATAAAGAAGCCATTTGGATATACCAGCGACATAATGAAAGCTTGGACCGAACGAAGTACACTAAAAAGTTTTGGAAGGAATTAGAACAACCAGATGATTTTAAGATGGTGAAAAAGCTTATTGGTAAACCGTAATTACAACAAACTAAAATCAACAACATTGGTTTGGTGCAAGTGGCAGTAAAGGACCAATTCAGGAAGTTAGGCTTAAAATCAAGTTTAAAGTTTGTGTTCCAGAATTACCAACGTCATCAAGCCAGAAACTCTTCTTACATAATCCATTAAATAATTAGAATGAAAAAATCTATCTGTTTTCTTATATTCGTTATAAGTTTTTTAACTACTAAAAGCCAGGTAATTACCGATTCCGTATTGGTTGAGAACCATTACCGTACTTTCCATTTTAATAAACCTAAGCAGACCACAAATAATTACAACCTAGTGTTTGTCCTGCATGGTTCTGGTGGGGATGGCAAAGGAATGATGAAACCAGCCTCGAACCTGGAAAAAGAGTCAGCTAAAGAGCACTTCTTTCTGGTTTATCCGGATGGGTATAAAAGATATTGGAATGAATGCCGTAAAGCGGCCAACAGCGTTGCCAACCTGCAAAACATCAATGAGCAGGCTTTCTTTGAATCTATGATTGCCTACTTTAGTAAACAATACCAGGTTAATGACCAGCAATTTTTTGCGATAGGCTTATCAGGGGGAGGCCACATGACATATAAACTGGCCTTAACAATGCCCGATAAGTGTAAAGGAATAAGTGCGGTAGTGGCTAACTTACCTGATGCTAATAACTTAGATTGTGCCGAATTGAAGAAACCAGTAGCCGTTATGATTATCAACGGCACCAAAGATTCAGTTAACCCATACGAAGGAGGGCAGATGATGGTGAATGGAAACTCGTTTGGGACTGTACGCTCAACGGATGGCACCTTCAACTATTGGGCAGTTATTGCTGGCTATAAGGGTAAGCCAAAGGTGGAAGAATTACACGATACAAATACCACAAATAAACAAACCATTACCAGGTTTACTTTTAAGGATAAAGGGAAGCCTGAAGTAACGCTGCTAAAAGTGGTAGGGGGCGAACATTCCTTTCCTGGGGATGTAGATGCTTTTATAGAATCCTGGAAATTCTTTAAAAGACAAAAAGCAGGAACCCTTTGATGGGAACTGTATCATCAGGTCCTGTAAATGCTTTCTAATTGAATTCCATTGGTATCAGCGGGCTACTTTATTTTTTAATTCAGCCATTAAGTAGGCATAAAAGGCGACTAATTTTGTCAACAATATTATGAAGGTTGTATACAAAAATATTGATAGTAAGCTGTAATTTGAAAGCTACCAAGCCAAAGCATTAAAATATTACCATCTTTTTTTTATAAGTAAAGGTTTATACTATGGCAAATACCATTAACCAGCGCATGACAGTACAATTGGAAGGAGACTTTGTAGTCTTTTTAATTGGAATGCGCATAAACCATTTCTGGAAGTTGCATAAATGGATACCTGTTGCTATGTCTATGCCTAAGATGCTTAAAGAGCTTTCCCAAAAGCCAGAAAGTGGATTTTTAGGTTTCCAAATGTATGGCGGTATACCTCCTGTAATTGCCCAGTACTGGAGAACATTCGAACAGTTGGAAGCATATGCTAAAGACCGTAATGGGCAACATTATCCGGCCTGGAAGGAATTCAATATAAAAATAAAGAGTAGTGGAGATGTAGGCATATGGCATGAAACATACAAAGTAAGGGCAGGTGAATATGAATGCATTTACAACAATATGCCTGAATATGGTTTAGGGAAAGTTGGGGTGTTAGTACCTGCGGTTGGTAAAAAGGAATTCGCTGCTGGCAGGATCTTCAGAGAAAAGTAAATTGATAGATGCACTACTCTTAGATTAAGAATTACAACCATCCCTTTTATTAAAATCGGTACAAGCTGTCCCCAATAATTTTAAGGTTCAGTGATTCCAGTGCGCCAGTAAGTCAAGGTTTGCGCGCCATCTCTTATCGCATTCCTGTTAATTGCTTTAAGCTAATATGAATTTAGAGGTTCGAGCTTTTTAGCTTCAGGCTCTTTTGTTCTTGTCAGCAGAAATATAGTTGCCACGATTAAAAAACTGCCAATCCAATCCATGGCGGTAAAAGGAATTTGAAGCCACATAACAGATAAAACTGTAGCCGAAAGCGGTTCTGCCGAAGCCAGTAAACTGGTTTTTTGCGCACCTATCAATTTCACTGCCGTTAAATAGGCATAAAATGCAACTAAGGTTGCTAATAGTATGATAAAGGCTGTACATAAATAAGTGTAAATATCCCAATGCCCTTCTACCTTCCAGGGAGCATGGATGATACTCATGAAAATGCCTCCAGTCACCATACCCCAGCCGATTACAATGGTGGAAGGATAGCGACTCAATAAATTTATGGGCTGCAAGCTATAAAAGGCAAGACCAATGGCTGAAGCAAGTCCCCAAAACAAAGCCCAACCAGATACAGAAAGGTTGCTAAAGCTTCCGTGGGTAACCAGCAGGAATGTGCCTGTAATAGCTAAAATTATGGCCAGAAATTCCATGTTGTGGGGCCACCTCCTTTTCTGTATGGCCAGGTAAACTGCGATTAATACTGGCCCTGCGTATTGCAGAACAGTTGCTGTAGCCGCATTGGAATGTTTGATGGCCGCAAAATAAGTGTATTGGACAGCAACCATGCCGAAGATACCAAACAAAAGCAGTTGCCAGGCATCTTTTTTAACTTTCCAGATAGCCCATAATGCTTTGGGGTTATCTATGCTGGCTATTAGCAATAAAATAACGCCTGAAAAAAGAAGTCTTACCGTAACCAACCACTCTGTGTTTATACTCCTTTCCTGGAATAAAAACTGGCCGAAAGTACCAGATACTCCCCATAGAACGGCTGCGGTTATCGCTAAAAAGAAACCATTATATGACCTGCTCTTTTGTTCTTTAATCATTAAGCAATTTCAATTTACTTTTAAGAAACTTTACTGCATCAAAAATAATAGTGGGCGAAATTATATAATAAACAACTTGCTTTTCGAATATTACTGCCTGATTTTATCTAAACGCTATTACTCAGAATAAAAGTAGGTTTTTAATAATTCATTTAGAAAGCTATTCGCTACAGGTTCTGGCAGATTTTAGATAGAGCGTTCGTTTTTGCTCATTAATTTATATTAATTAGGAGTTACGCAAAAGTATGTTAAGGCAGCAAAAGAGCCTATTCAAGCCTTTAGTTATATAATATTACAAAGACGTTTTTGATATATTTTAAGTTTGCTTCCATGTGCCTGATAATTTGTTTAGGTATAAAGAAGAAAAAATGACTTTTTTGCTAATTTTTGACTCTCTGCGTAACTCCTATAGTGGATGGTACTTTCGCTGAATACTCCCATATACAAAAAGGTGGCTCAACCGTGAAGAAAGGAGATACTGTTGAAAAAGGACAGTTAATAGCTAAGAGTGGAAATGTTGGTTATACCACTGGTCCACATTTACATTTTGCAGTATTTTTGCAGCGATTAAATGGAAGGGAATCTTTGAAGACTAAGTTTGCAATTAATAACGGCGAAGAGCCGGACTACCTGGTAGAGAATAAAGAATATACCCGTCGCTACAAATAATATTTACTCAAATTAAGAACTAAAGGCCATGAAACCGCCGAGCCATTTTTCCTGGGATTTTATCGAGTAGCCACTGCAACTATTTAGGTTTGATTGCCTGGCAGCAGGGGTACGTTTTGAATTAAATCTTTTGGAGTCGTTGGTACTACTTCGGTTTCTTTACAACCAGTAAGAATTAAAAGTATTGTTGCAAGAAAATGGGCAACGGATTATGAGGTATTCAGTATCTTTTATGGTCATCTGAAGCTTATCTTTATATAGAAAGGGATCAACAACTCTAATAAGAAAAGATACGATTTCTTCCGAAGAAAAATAATAATCATTTCTAAAATAGGGCAACCGCACCAAAAATAAAGATTATAGCAAAAGAAGGAATACCGAGAGTGAGGATTTTGTTTTCCATGTATGGGAAATAAACTTGACTTACAGCGGCATTTTGCAGAGCTAGCGGATTATCGGGTGGAGGGTCGTTGTCTGCATAGGCTAAGTGATATATTACTACTGATATTATGTGGGGTTCTGGCTGATTGCGAC
>JAQBNV010000058.1 GCA_028288395.1 Adhaeribacter sp.
CTTAAGCCAAGTTGCGTTTAAATTAAGAGGTGAAGGGAACAACCTGATTATACAAAGTAGTAGGTTTACTATATTTGAACACTGATGGATTATTTTACCTGTTTGCATCGGTAAGCAGCGCGGCCGAATCATGATCCAGATAATAGGAACAGTTTACATGATTTCTTAAAATACTGGCAGGATAAAGATTATTTGGCTGTTCCAGGGTATTTTTTACCGCGAGGGCTTTACGTTTATCCGGCACCGAACAAATTAGATGCCTGGCTTTTAGAATTTGCTTTACCGACATGCTAATGGCCTGATGCGGCACTTCGTCGATAGTGGTAAACCAACCTTCCGAAAATTGCTGTTTTCTGCAAGGTTCGTCTAATGATACCGTAATAAAAGGGGCCTCCGTCTCGAAATCAGCCGGCGGATCGTTGAAAGCCAGGTGCCCGTTTTCGCCGATGCCTATCAAAGCCACATCTACCGGATGCTCCTGCAGCAGTTTGCCTAATCTGCCGCATTCATCTCCCGGATCGGTTTCGCCGTTTATTAAATAAGTCGCACTTAAAGGCGGCACCCTGGCCAAAAACCGTTGCTTCAGATAATTCCGGAAACTGGCAGGAGAAGATTCAGGAAGCCCAATGTACTCATCCAGGTGAAACATTTTTACTTTATGCCAGTCAATTTCCGGTTCTTTTACCAGTTGGTTTAGGGTCTCAAACTGGCTCGGCCGGTGGCCAAAATAATGGTGGCCCTCCCCTTTTCGGCAATTGCCTGCTTTATGAGTCTGGCGGCTTCTTTGCCCGCGGCCTGCCCCAGCGCAATCGCATGCGGAAATATGCTAACTTTCACTTTCGATAATAATTAAATAGTTTTTGCCCGCATCAAATTTAGCTGGCCTGCCCGGTGTTTGTGCCGCTGCTTTTAATATAATGATTGAATAACGCCCTGTTTCGTAATACTTGGCTCTTTTACCGGTCGCAGTTACAATATAAATTACAACTTTTAAGCCAGCAAACTACCGCTCTCTTTGTCAATAAACAAAATAGCATTGGGATGTTTTCTTAAAATAGTAGAAGGATAGATCTCCTGGATATCGCTGTGCAGGGTATGGAATACGGCTTGCGCCTTGGTAGGCCCAGGAACCATACAAAAAACACTATTTGCCTGCACCAAAGCAGGCACGGTTAGGGTTAAGGCATGGGTAGGCACCTCGCTGATAGCGGAAAAACAACCGTCGTTTACTTGTTGCCGGCGACAGGCTTCGTCTAAATCAACTACCTTTACCCAATAAGGATCATGAAAGTCAGCGACGTGCGGATCATTGAAAGCAATATGGGCATTTTCCCCTATTCCCATACAGACCACATCTACCGGATTATCTCTTAAAAGGCCGGCATAACGGGCACATTCTTCCTCCACATCAGCCGCCAGGCCATTGAGGTAATTAACCGAACGAAAAGGCATTTTGCTAAAAAGGCGGTCTTTTAAAAAATTCCCGAATCCCTGCGGCGCATCGGCAGGCAGCCCCACATACTCATCCATGTGAAAAGCGTTGATGCGTTCCCAGGCAATATTCTTATTCAGAATAAGATTTTCTAAGAATTCATTTTGGGAAGGTGCCGCCGCGAAAATAATATTTACCCATTCCTGTTGGGCCAATAATTGTATAATCTTTTCTCCGGCTTTGGCCGCCGCTTGCTGCCCCAAAATGGTTCTGTTTTCTGCCATTAATACTTTTAATCCGGCTGTAGTTATTTCCTTTATCATCTATTTTATAATTCTTACTATGCTAACTATTTATTAAACTTTTAAATATTGGTTACTTAAAAACGAGCTGTTGCTGTTCCATTTATATTTTAGAAATAATCAAATATTACTGAATATTACAGAAGCAGCAATGAATATTGCCTTACCTGCATTTCTAATTTGGCGTAGTACAAGAAGCCTAATATTTATTTATTCGCTAATAATTTGATTACCGCCTCCTGCGCCAGGAACGCTTGAACAAAGGCATCATCTACCAGGTCGGGATAAGCGGCATACACCCGGTCTATTTCTTCCAGTTGGCCGGGCGATAATATTTCGGCCGGATTTAAGCACCACGTGCCGGCCATCAAACCTTGCCGGCGCAGTACCTCATGAATGCCGGGAATACAGCCGTGAAAATTATGAGCCGGATCGAAAATGACGGCATTCATATCAGTAACGGCAATATTTTTGGTTAATAAATTAGCCAGGCCGGTTTCGCCATTCGCTTTTATAGCTTTTATCTCGGCTAATAATTCTACCGCCTTTTTCGTCCAAACGGCCCAATGGCCCAATAAGCCGCCTACAAAATCTTTTTCTACCGTTTGGCCATTTACCTCGAAGCGATAAGTGGTCAATAAATCGGCAATAATATTGTCGTCGTTGCCGGTATATAGGGCAATTTCGTTGCGGCGCGGCGACGAACAAACGGCGCGCACCACATCTAAGGTCTGGTACCGGTTAAAGGCAGCTACTTTTATAGCCTGCACATTCGGGATTTGGGCAAATTGGTACCAGAAATCATAAGTAAAGATGCGGCCGCCTACACTTGGTTGCAGGTAAAACCCAAACACCGGCATAATTTCGGCAATGGTTCTTACACGGTCCAGAATTTGTTCCTCGGTCCAGCCGTGTAAGCCGCCCATGCTTAGCAAGCCCAAGTCGTAGCCGTAGTACACGGCAAGTTCAGCTTCTTTCGTGGCCTGTGCCGTTGGTCCCACAATACCGGCAACTTTAATAAACGTGCGGCTGAGATCCGCGGCAACAATTTCTTCGGCAGCTAATTTTAATACGGTTTCGTATAAATTTATTTCGGGGTTCCGGATCTCGAATTGGGTAGAATGTACGCCTACGGCCACCCCGCCGGCCCCGGAGGCCATATAATAACGGGTTAAGCCGCGCTGGCGGTCTTCGTCTAATCGCCGGTTTTCGTCTAGCGCCAACGGATGAGCCGGAATTACGGTACCCTCGTGCAACAAGGCCTTCACCTCGGGATTTAACTGGTTAGATTTCATAAATTAAAATTTACCGTTTCGTTCCTGGAAATGAGTAGGTTTATTGTGGTTTTGGCCACCGCCCTGCAACCAGGTTACGGTTATATCTATCATTTGTCGCAAGGTTACCCGCGGATAGCCAAATAACCGGTGGGCCTCCGAGGCATTGCTGAGCAAAGCAGTGGGTTGCACTTCGTTCATAAATATCGGCTCTTTGCCTAATAATAAACCAAATTGTTCGGCCAGCCATTTTACCGATATGGTTTCGGGACCGGTAACATTTAATATTTTGGCCGGTACGGCACAATGCCTTAATGCCCGGATAGCTATTTCGTTTGCATCGCCTTGCCAAATTACGTTCACATTGCCGGTATTTAAGTCGATGGCCCGCTGCTCGTTTACCGCTTTGGCTATTTCCAGCAACACCCCATATTTAAAATCAATTGCGTAATTTAAGCGGTACAGGAGCATCGGAATCTGGTATTTATCGGAAAAGTAACTAAATACCCGCTCCCGGCCCAAACAAGACTGGCCGTATTCGCCAACCGGAGCTACTGGATGATCCTCGGATAACCCGCCGGAACTAACCGGGGTAAACGGGTACACATTGCCCGTAGAAAATGCGACAAAGCGCGAATTTTTATAACGCTCCGCTACCCGGCCAGGCAAATACGTATTCATGGCCCAGGTAAAAGCTTCTTTGCCAGTAGTGCCAAATTTATTGCCCGCTAAATAAAGTACGTTTGCCGCATCGGGCAGGGCAGTAAGGTGATCTTCGTTCAATAAATCGGCGGCGTATGTTTCAATGCCGTCGGCTTCAAGCTGGGCGCGGGTTTCCGGGTCGGAAAAGCGGGAAACGCCAATGATGCGTTTTTTAATGCCCGCCTGGTCTACGGCTTGCTTGGCAACCCGGGCCATACTGGGTCCCATTTTACCGCCTACACCCAATAAAATAATATCGCCTTCGATATCGTATAAATCATTTATTAAAGCTACCGAAGGTTTTAACAGCTCCTGTTCTAATAATGCTAAGTCACTCATTTTAAATCTGATAAATTATTTCAAGAACAATTCATTCACGTTGCTGGCGGCCAGCACTACTAATATCAGCAGGCCCAAGGCACCCATTATTTTCACCATCAATGAATTCACCAGCGGGCCCATAATTTTCGCGTCGTTCGCCACCGCATACAGGGCTATGCCGATAAAAGGCACTAAAAAGATGGTAACACTCTGGGCAAAAACAATTAATTCGAGGGGCAGCTTACCAAAAATAATGGCAATGGCAGCGCCGAAAATCATGACTAGGGCAATCAGGAAACGTACTTTTTTAGAAGTTAACTGGTAGCCATAGCCCAGCGCATCGCCCAATAAAGTGCCACCCAAAGAAGCATTACCCACCAACGACGAAAATGCCGCACCGAATAAACCTACCAAAAACAAGGTGGCAGCGTAATGGCCAAACAGCGGTTCCAGGGCTTTTGCCATTTCGGAGGCGCTGTTTACCTGTATACCTTGCGGATTTAAAACCGCGGCAGCGCAGATAAGGACAATCGCACTCATCAGGCCCAGAATAAAAATACCCGTGATGCTGTTACGGCTGGTTTCTTTAATTTCGGGGTTAAGTTTTATGCGTTCCTGCACCAGATAGGATTGGTAAAAGGCACCCACAATGGAAAAAGCCGAAGCCGTAAAAGCAATTACCAAACCCAAAGAACCCGCCGGAATAGTAGGCACAAAGCCGGAAGCAACACTGCCCCAATTGGGATCAGCTAAAAATAAAGTGGTAATAAAAGAAAAGAGCATCAGCCCGACCAAAAACATCATTAGCTTCTCCAGAATTTTGTAAAAAGCCTGGGAAAATAAGAGCCCGATACCAACTATATTAAAAACTATCACCCAAATAACCGGCGAGGTGCCATTGGCTTCGGCAATGGCAATACCCACACCAATAGAATTACCGGCCTGAAAAGAAGTTGCCACTAAAAATATACCCAGGCCGATGGCTATGGCTGCGCCTTTACCCCATTTTTGCCGGATAGTCGCTAATAATGACTGCCGCGTTGCTACGCCAATGCGGGCCGACATAACCGTAAAAATGGTCATAAAAAATATTGCTACTGCAATTATCCAGAGCAAAGAATAACCATACACTGCTCCTAACTTAGAAGTTATGGTCATTTTGCTTGGGCCAAAAACCAGGGCGGCAGTTATAATTCCCGGCCCCAAAGATAACAGCCCCCTTTTCAAGGAATTTACCATCCCGATTTTGGGCTTATTTTCGGGGGCTACAGTAAGGGAGGGTTCGTTTGTAACTTTACTATTCATATACTTAACCTGTAGTGGGTTTCAATTATTCATCCT
>JAQBNV010000068.1 GCA_028288395.1 Adhaeribacter sp.
TTTGCGCGGCTTCAGGGCAAAGCGGCCATGGATTCTACTTTTACCATTCAATTCTCTGATGGCAGGGTGTATCCGCATGCCGGTAAAATCCAGGCCATCGACCGGGCAATCAACCGCCAGACCGGTACCATCAGGGTGCGGGTAAGTTTCCCGAACGCCGAACGCACTTTAATACCCGGCATGACGGTGGTGCTGCGCGTGCGCAACGAAGATATCGGCCGCCAGCTGGTAATTCCGCATAAAGCCATAACCGAGCAAATGGGTGAATATTACGCTTATGTAATCAGCGGCGATTCGGTGTTGCAGAATAAATTAAGCCTGGGTACCCGGGTAGCGGATAAAATAGTGGTACGCGAAGGACTAACCGCCGGCGATAAAATTGTGGTGGAAGGCACGCAAAAACTCCGGCCGGGTTCCAAAGTAACGCTGGATGCACCTCAGCCTGCTGCCGGGTCAGCGGCTGGCAGATAGGTTTTAGTTGTTAGCAATTAGCTGTTAGTGATTAGTTGTTAGTGATTAGTAGCTTGTTAGTGATGAGCTGTTTTAGGAAATAGCTAATATCCGGGCAGATATATTTTAATATCTGCTGGCGTGTAAAGCAGCCATCAAGAAAGTGCATCGCTTTAAAATATTAATAAAAGGTTGGTAAGGTTCTGATAAAAACTATCAATCAACTCTTAACCAACAATTTTTAACATTTAAACCCATATGATATCAGAAGTATTTATAAGAAGGCCGGTTACCGCCATTGTTATCTCGCTGGTAATTATGCTGGTGGGTACACTGGCCATTTTAAACCTGCCCGTTAGCCAATATCCCAATATTACACCGCCGGTGGTTTCCATTAACGGTAATTTTATTGGCGCCGATGCCCAAACGGTGGAACAGACCGTGGCGACGCCCGTGGAAACCCAAGTAAACGGTACGCCCGGCATGACCTATTTATCATCGAACAGTACCAGCACCGGTCAGATGTCGATGAACGTAAACTTTGAAGTAGGCACCGATGTAGACATTGCCACCCTGGATGTGCAGAACCGGGTAAGTATTGCGGAACCCCGCCTGCCCGAAGAGGTACGCCGCCTGGGTTTGACAGTCCGGAAACGGAACCCTACCATTATGATGGTGGTAACCTTTTATTCGCCCAATGGCACCCATGATATTAAATTCCTGGATAACTACACCAATATTTACATCCGCGACGCTATTTTGCGGGTGCCGGGCGTAGGCGATATCAATACCGTTGGCGAAGAGTTTAGCATGCGGGTCTGGTTACGGCCCGATAAGCTGGCCCAGATGGGGGTGGCACCCACCGAAGTGGCGGCGGCCCTGCGGGAGCAAAACGTGCAGGTGGCCGCCGGTTCGGTAGGCGGAGCGCCGCAGTTTAAAACCCAGGCTTTCGAATACCCGCTTACGGTAAACGGCAAACTATCCGGCCAGGAAGAATTCGAAAATATTGTGGTCCGGACGCGGCCCGAAGATGGCTCACTAGTTTACTTACGCGATGTGGCCCGGGTAGAATTGGGCAGCTTTAATTATACCCGTCAGGCCTTTGTTAACGGCCAGCCCGCTACCTTTTTGCTCGTGTACCAGTCGCCGGGCAGCAACGCCATCGAAACCGCCGACGGCGTGTATGCCGCCCTGGCTAACCTGAAGAAAACTTTCCCGAATGATATGGATTACAAAGTATCGTTTGAGTCCGTTTCGGTGGTGCAGGTGTCTATCGATGAGGTAATAAAAACCTTGGCAGAAGCCCTGATCCTGGTAATCCTGGTGGTGTTTCTGTTCCTGCAAAACTGGCGGGCCACGCTTATTCCTATTCTGGCCATTCCGGTTTCGATTGTGGGTACCTTTATATTTTTCATCCCCTTAGAATTTACCATTAATACCCTAACCTTATTCGGGTTTGTACTGGCCATTGGTATTGTGGTAGATGATGCCATTGTGGTGGTAGAAGCGGTACAGCATTATATTGATCATGAAGGCTTGTCGGCAAAAGAAGCGACCCGCAAAGCCATGAAAGATATTACCGGCCCCGTTATTGCCATTGCGCTTATTCTGGCGGCGGTATTTATTCCGGTAGGTTTTATTCCGGGTATTGTGGGGCGGTTGTACCAGCAGTTTGCCATTACCATTGCTATTTCGGTAATGATATCGGCATTCGTGGCCCTTACCCTGACGCCCGCGCTGTGCTCGATTATGTTAAAGCCGATGAAGCTCGATGAGAACTCGCGAGGCCTGAACAAGTTCTTTTATAAATTCAACGGCTGGTTTGCCCGCGTTACCCATTCTTATTCCAACGGCGTACGCCGGAGCATCAAAGCGGCCCCGCTGGTATTTATTCTGCTGGCTTGTATTTATGTCGGCACGGTCGGGTTATTCCAGATGAAGCCGACCGGTTTTATCCCGACCGAAGACGAAGGCCGTTTGTTTGTGACCTTTGAATTACCGCAGGCCGCTTCGAGTACCCGCACGGTAGCCGTGCTAAAACAGATTTCGGAAGAATTGCGCACCACGCCGGGCATTAATAATTACTCGGCCATTGCGGGGCTTAATATTCTTAACTTCTCTATCAAGTCTAACAGCGGTACCATCTTTGTGCAGCTGAAGCCCTGGGCAGAACGGAAAGAGGCGGCCCAGCAGCTGGCCGGTCTTATTCCGGCCCTACAGCAACGGTTTGCCAAAATAAAAGATGCCAATATTGTGGTGGTGCCGCCGCCGGCTATTCCGGGTTTGGGTGCTACCGGCGGTTTTAGTTTTATGCTGCAGCAACGCGAAACCGCCGACGATATTAAAGCTTTTGAAGGCGTAGTAACCAACTTCCTGGCGGAGGTCCGGAAACGACCCGAAATATCCGGGGCTTTCTCTTTCTTTACGGCCCGTACCCCCGGTTACCAACTGGAAGTGGATCGTGAGAAAGTAAAGAAGCTGGGGGTTTCCCTGACCGATGTTTTCTCGACCATGAGTACCTATATGGGAAGCCAGTATATCAATGACTTTACCATGTACGGCCGTAATTTCCGGGTGGTGGCCCAGGCCGATACGGCTTTCCGGGATAATATTCAGGATCTGCAGCAATATTATGTGCTGAACCGCCAGGGCCAGCAGGTGCCTTTAAGCGCTTTGGTATCGCATAAAATAATCGAAAGTGCCCCGGTGGTCTCGCATTATAACCTGTTCCGGTCTACGGAAATTAACGGGAATGCGGCGCCGGGTTACAGTTCGGGCCAGGCCATTCAGGCCCTGGAAGAGGTGGCGGCGCAGGTACTGCCAGCCGGTTACGGTTACGAATTTTCGGGGTTAAGCCGCGAAGAATTATCGTCAGGCAATAGTACCATTTATATATTTGCTTTATCTATTACGCTGGTATTCCTGTTGCTGGCCGCCCTTTACGAAAGCTGGTCGGTACCGTTCTCGGTGCTGCTGGCGGTACCGCTGGGGGCCTTTGGGGCCATTGTTGCGCTAATATTTTTGCCCAAGCTATCGAATAACGTGTACGCGCAGATTGGCCTGATTACCCTGATTGGGCTGGCGGCTAAAAATGCTATTCTGATTGTGGAGTTCGCCAAAGAACGCGTCGACCACGGGGTAGAAATATTGGCTGCTACCATCGAAGCTGTAAAACTGCGTTTGCGCCCGATTATCATGACTTCGCTGGCCTTTATCCTGGGCGTGTTGCCGTTGGCATTCTCGTCGGGTGCCGGGGCGGTTGCGCGCCAGACCATCGGCTGGACGGTAGTGGGAGGGATGCTATCGGCTACGTTCCTGGCTTTGTTTGCCGTACCGGTTTTATTTATTGTCATTACCCGCTATGCCTACGGTAAAAAGAAACTGCAGGAATTACAGGCGTTGTATCCGAAAGTAGACTATGACCACGACGGCGAAGGTTTTGCCCATTAAAATACAAGCGTACTCTAATCAAAAAGAAAAGCCGCAGCCAATTTGGCCGCGGCTTTTCTTTTTATAGTCGGGTTGAATTAAATTATACCATTTCACATTTACAACCTGCCGTAAAGCTGACCTGAAAAGTGAAGCAAACCCGGTAGGTTTTGAAACCTACCGGGTTTAAGTTACATGCAGTATGGCACCTTGTTCATGCGATTTGGTATAAAATATACCTTGGGGTTTATTAAGGCCAGATAACGCACACGGCAAAATTTACGAAAGCACAACTCTAAAGTAATATTAGTATAAATCAAAAATTAGGCTTTATCTGGAACAGACAGAATAATTACTATAATTAATTTTTAACCTGTACGGGCATGTCTTCCAGTTGGGCGTAACCCAGCTTCCAGGTGCCATCCGTACCCTTTTTCCAGAGCAGTAAAAAATTGCCTTCGCCAAACGCGTGCGGCTGATCCGGACCTTCGGGCAATACATCTACTGAAAACGTGCCGCCTTCGTAAGCCATCTGGTTATCGGCTCCCGAACTTACCACATTGGTTTTTAAATCCGTAATAGTGCCGATGGTGGCTTTTATCCACTTATCTGTCACCTCTGATTTGCCATTAAAATGCGCCTCGCCCTGCAGAAAATGGACATCTTCAGCCAGTAAGGAGATTAACTTTTCGGAATCTTTATTGTTCCAGGCCCCAATAAATTGCTGATTGAGTTCCTGTACATTTACTTTTTCCTCAGTTTTGGCGCAACCGGTAAAAAGAACAGCAATGACTATACAATAGATAAATGATTTCATAAAACAGATTATTTGATATTTTTGAAGGTATAAATGTATATATTAATTTTAGGATTATAAATAATTAAGTTATTAAAAAACCCAAGCCGGAAGGCTCGGGTTTTAAATATTTAAAGAATCTAATAATCGTACTACCAGCTTTTCCGGCGGTATTCCGAAGAGTAATATGGCTTAGAGGTATCGCCATAGTGGGCATTGGGCAAGTAGCCGGTAGCAAATATTTGGTTAGTATTGCTATTGGTATTAAATCCATGAGCAGGTACCTGGTTCCGGTTGTTTACGGCTATTCCTTCTCTGGCCGAAGCGTTGGATTTTTTAGCAGCTACAGCTTCGCGGTTGGCGGCAGACCGGTTAGCAGCAGCAGCACGTTCGGCTGCCGCACGATTGGCCGCAGCTACTTGGGCGGCTTCTTTATTTTTATTGTCTTTGTGCTTGCCAATGGCATACCCGGTAGCACCGCCTACCACGCCGCCTATCACCCCACCGGCTACCCGGTTCCGTTTGTGAATAATTGCCCCGGCGGCCGCACCAGTACCGGCGCCAATTACCGTGCCTTTAGCCTGCGGGCTCCAGCGGCTTTTTTCTTGTGCCTGAACAGAACTACTGATGGTGATAGTTATTAATAAAACCAGGCTGAGAATTAAACTGACCTTTTTCATAGTAAAATCTTTATAGTTGAAAAAATATATTTCAAATTCTGGTAAGCATTTCCAAACACCATGCCATAAATATTCAAGTTATAAAATACAGGTTCAGATAGTTTATTTATTCTTGTATTATTTAAAGTAAATCTTGGTTTGGTTTTAATTAATTTATTTTATAAAGATTTAAGCTCAATTAGGTTTAAATATAAAAATGTTTATGAAAATAATACTTTCTTAAACCGGCGAATAGTCGGTACGCTTTTATTATTTGGCTTTGCTTTTTCTGATAATGAGAAATATTTAAGCTAAAGGGGTTGATTTCCGGAAGATGACCAAGGCGGAGCGGCAAGCATATTTGGCGGAGATGCGTGCATCAGTGGCGGCCGACCGGTAATAAATTCTAAATCAATTAAGGATTATAAGCCCGGGCGGCTGTAATCGAAAGCTATGACTTCCCCCTGCTCACCAAAACTTACACCAGGGTTAGTCGCTAATAACTAGTCCGTGTCCCAAGGGAATTGCTGGCTTGCATTGCGGCGTATAAATTTTATTTAAAAGACTTAGGAACGATAAAAATGCCCGCACCCAATAAGTTGCTTACCAGCGGCGAACTGGCGTTCTGGAACCCCGAAAGCAGCTCCCGATGTACTCAACTAGCTACTATTCTTAATATATGCCCAGCAATAAATAAAGGCCTGGTACCTAAATGTATAACCCAGTCAAAAGTTGCTTTTAGACCCAGGCAGTAATTTTTGCTTCAGGAGCTGTTTTCTGTCATTCATCCTGAAAAATCCTCGGTTGACCGATTATCTTTTTGGATTGCCATCCGGCAGTGACACCTTTGCATAAGTTATAAGGTGCACCAGAAAACACTACTTTACTTTTGTTTTTCACGATGTAAAAGACAGGTAAAATAATTTTGTCTGGAAACTAAGGAAACAAAAAAGTTTCCTTAGATCTATATTAAATATAATTAAGTCGTGGAAGTAAAAGATAAATTTTTAACGGAGGTTTTGCGGTTAATCTGTCGGCGAGGTATCAAAAGCGTTTCGATGGATGATATTGCCCTGCAACTGGCAATGTCGAAATAAACCCTTTACAAATGGTTTGAAAACAAAGACGAGTTGGTGCAGGCGGTTATTCAAATATATCCGGCGGCCAACGAATGCAGTTGCGAGGAAAGAACCAAAGTTGCTGCTAATGCTGTGGATGAACTTTTGGGATTATAGCGCTAAAAAAATGTTTTCGGAGCTGCACCCAGCCATCTTCTCGGATCTGCAAAAATATCACCCGGGTGCCTGTCGCTTATTTAATGAGCATAAGACCAATTTTAACCTGGCCAAAGTGCCAACATCCGCCGGGGCATTGCAGAAGGTTTGTTTCGTGCGGATTTGGATGTAGAAGTAATGCGGCGCTTGCAGCTCGCGCAGATTGAGCTGGTTTTTAACCCCGATATTTTTCCATCCTGCCAGTTCAGCGTGGGCGAGGTACAAGTAGCGTGTCTGTCTCATTTTATGCGGGGTATCGCTACGCGCCAAGGCCATACACTTATTGATCAATACAATACAATTACCGAGGACGCTTAGTTAAATAACTATGAAAATAAAGGGACTCTTACTATTCGGGCTGATAAGTATAATAACTAACTGCCAGCTCATGGCCCAGGTGCCAGCCGGAACGCAGCCGCTTAGCCTGCAGCAGGCCATCGAATTCGCCCTGCAAAACCAACCGGTCATGAAAAATGCGGAATTGCAAACCCAGGCTGCCAAAGCCAAAGTAGGTGAAATTCGCGCCATTGGTTTACCGCAGATTAATACCGCTCTGGAAATGACGGATAATTTTAAACTGCAGAAAAGTCTTGTCGATGTGTCGGCTTTTGGTGGCGGCCGGCAGCAAGTTACCATCACGCCCCAGAATTTAGGTCAGTTGAACGGGGGCCAGAATGTGATACTGGTGCCGGAATTTGTGCCTTCTACCGAGCCCGTGCAGCCCATTTATTCGGCTTTTGCTTTTGGGTTGCAGTACGCCGGTGCGGCGGCCATAAGTGGTAGTCAATTGCTGTTCGACGGTTCTTACCTGGTGGGCCTGAAAGCAGCGAAAGTTTACACCGATTTGGCCCGGAAACAGGCAGAACAAACCGAACGCGATGTAATCGAAAATGTGACCAAGGCTTACTATGGGGTATTGGTTACCCGCGAGCGCATCGGGCTACTGGAGCAAAACCTGGTGCGGCTGGAGCGGGTGCTGAACGAAACAAAGGAAATTAACAAACAAGGATTTGCCGAAAAAATAGACGTGGACCGGCTGCAGGTGAGCTATAATAACCTGAAAGTAGAGAAAGACAAAGCAGATCGATTACTGGCCTTCAGCACCGATCTATTTAAATTTCAGATGAGCCTGAACCTGAACCAACCCATAACCCTTACGGATAAGCTGGAGGAGGAGGTGGTGGATGCGCAACAGGTAGCCGTGGCAAACTTTGATTACGGCCAGCGCATCGAATTCGCCATTTTGGAAACCCAACGGGATTTAGCCCTGCTGGATGTAAAAAACAAGGTG
>JAQBNV010000080.1 GCA_028288395.1 Adhaeribacter sp.
CGGATGAAAAAGATTCTGGCTGGTAAAACCTTTTTTTATGACTGCTTTAAACAATTGAACATCTTCAGTTACCGAAAAAGGCATATTTTCGTAACCACCGGTAGCTTCGTAAGCTGCCCGCGTCACCAACATATTGTTACCCATAGTACTGACGGGCAATTTTAGATCAGATATGATTTGCATTAATCCCAAGGCATTTATCCAATCCAGGGCTTGTAGTTCCTGAAACAAGCGGTGCCCGGAAATTGTAGTTATACCCGTAACAATGCCTTTTTTCTTACTGCGGGTTCCTGCCAGCATATCCCGCACCCAGGTTTCCGGCACCTGAATATCGGCATCGGTAATAAAATAATAATCCGAGGTGGCGACCCGGGTTAGGTGGGCCAGTACATTGGCTTTGCCCCGCGCCTGCCCCAGGTTTTCTTTGATGCGGATACAGCGGTAAAAAGGTTTGTGCCGGATATATTGCCCGATAATTTCGTAGGTATTATCGGTGGAAGCATCATCACCCAATAAGATTTCAATCTTATTCGCCGGGTAGTTTAGTTTGCCAATGGCTTCGAGGCATTTAATTATGTTCTGTGCTTCGTTGCGCACTGCAATTAAAATACTAACGTAGGGTTCGGTATCTAAAGGTGCTGGCCTGAGAGGCCGGTTCAGAACCTGCAAAACCACCACGGTCAAAAATATTATAAAAAAGATACCGAAGTAAATAATGGATACAATCATAAGGCTTCGAAACGATACCCCAAGGCGGCAAAATGAGCCAGGAAACGCGGCAAAACAAATTCCAGGTTTGGCCAGGCTTTCCGGCTGTCGTGAAACACAACGATAGAACCAGGCTCTGTGTTTTTGATGGCTTGCCCCAGACACGCAGCCGAAGCTAAATTTTTATCAAAGTCGTAGGTTAACACATCCCACATAATAACCTGATAATCTGTAGTTAAAAGCTTTATTTGCTTTGGAGTGATCCGTCCGTAAGGCGGCCGGAATAATTTATTTTTTTTTAGCGGCCCCAGCATTTCCAAAGCGGCCTGACACTGGTAAATATCGGACAAGTAAACAGCGGGCGGGGTATCCCAACCTTTTAGGTGATGATAGGTATGATTGCCCAAAGTGTGTCCGGCAGTGGCCACTTGCCGGGCCACTGCCGGATATCTCCGAATATTATCACCGACGCAAAAGAACGTTGCCCGGGCTTGGTATTTTGCCAGTTCGGTCAGCACAAAGGGAGTTACTTCCGGCACGGGGCCATCGTCGAAGGTAAGGTAAATGGTTTTAGTTGGGGAAGGCCGACGCCAGGTAAGTCCAGGTAAGAGCGCAGCTATCAGCCACGGTGTTTTAAAGAAGCGCACCGGAAGTAACCTTATTTTGAATTACTTCTTCGAGCGCCCGCATTATTTTTTCGCTGCTGCCTTCCCACGAGAAACGGTTTGCATTACCAAGACCTTCCTGCACCAGACGCGCCCGAACGGCCAGTTCGTGGTAAACGTCAATCAGGGCCTGCGTAATTTCTTTTTCCGCCACCGGATCAACCGGCATAACCCCGGCTACTTCGGGCATAGCGCCGGTACAAGCCGCAATAACGGGACAGCCGCAACGCTGGGCTTCCAGCACTGGTAGACCGAACTCCCTCGCCGCCGGTAAATAAACGGTGGCTACTGCCGCCCCATAGAGGCCTGCCCGTGCTGCATTCTCTACCAGACCGGTAAATATTACATTGGCTTTAAATTGCATTTTTTTATAAGCTTTGCTGGTAAATCCGGTTAACCAGGTTTGACGCCCGACTATCAGCAGTTTTACTTCACTCCCGGTTTTTAGTTTAAATTTATCAAAAGCTCCGAATAGATTAACTAACTCCTGACTTCCCTTCCGGAGGCCTACTCCTAAAAAGTACGCTTCGCCCTGGGTATATTTGCCGCGCACCGTTACTTGTTTTTCAAAATTTATCGGGGAGAATTCCTCGCCGGCGGCCGGCGGCACGACCACTATCTTTTCGGGCACGAGGTGCACGAGGTGGCATTGTTTAATTAAATTTTGGCGCGCACTCACTGAAACAGCAATTATTTTAGCGGCTGCCCGGGCAGACTGTGGACGGTAGTGTTGGTAATATTTACGGCTGAGATAATTGGTTTCATTCGAAAATATATCGGGCATTATCGTAACGCCAGGCACCGCAACCGCCAAAGGAACTAATCCGTCGAAGGATAGAAAAACATCGGGCTGCCATTCTTTAAGTGCCCGGGGTAGACTGACCTGGTACCACCAGAAAAGGAGAACCGGGTGCCTTACCGCGGGCGAAACGACCACCGGTGTTACGTTGGCAGCGTAAATATATTGCTGTTCGTAAGCCCGATCGAAGAAAAAAAGAAACGCGTGTTCCGGGTACCGGACCGTAAGCCGACGCAATATTTCGTGCGTAAAGTTCCCAGTGCTGCCGAGTCGCTTTCGCAGTAAAAAACGTGTGTTTACGGCTATTTTCAATATTTTTGGTTTAGGAATGAAGCCGATGCCAGTATAAATTTTGTTTAGCTGAAATGAGGCAGAGCCCGATAATAGAGATAAACGGCCGGGGAAGGTAAAACAATGTCTGCCTGTAACATTTCTCTTCAGGAAAAATAAATTTTATTTTAAAATTGTAGATCGACCACGTTGCCGATTACAATGATGGCCGGAGAGCCAAAATGCTGGTCTTTAACCAATATTTCAATGGTTTCGACGGTGCCTTTTACCAGTCGTTGATTGGGTCGGGTACCATTTTGCATCACGGCTACTGCCGTTTGGCTTTTACCTACTGCTTTAAATAATTTCGTTATCTCGCCTAAATTATTCATACCCATTAAAATAACTACCGTAGCGGTAGACTGCGCGGCCAATTTTAGATCGTTTGAAATATGCCCCTGGGTAGTTGCGCCCGTTATTACCCAGAAACTTTCGCTTACGCCCCGGCTGGTAAGAGGAATATTGAAGGCTTCCGGAACAGCCACCGCACTGCTGATACCCGGCACCACTGCTGTTTCGATACCGAAAGTACTGGCGTAGGCAATTTCTTCGTATCCTCTGCCAAACACAAAAGGGTCCCCTCCTTTTAGCCGCACAATGTGGCCAAATTCCTGCGCATAAGATACAATTAGCTTGTTTATTTCGGATTGGCTGTATTCATGGTTGCCGGCGCGTTTGCCCACAAAAATCCGGGGAGCTCCGGCGGGTGCCAGGTCCAGTAATTCGGGATTGATCAATGCGTCGTAAAGGACAGCCTTGGCCTGCGACAGCGCCTGTGCTCCCCGCAGCGTAATTAAATCGGTAGCCCCCGGGCCAGCGCCTATCAGGGTAACTTTCGGCTTTTGGGCTTGCATGAATGTGGCCGGTTTTTCTAAAAGCGGCAAATAAAGAAATTTTCGGAACGCGTGCAAGCCTAAGCCCGCTTGATTAAGGTAGCATTCGCCTTTTCTTGTTTAAATAATTTTTAAAAAAGGGGATGAAAATACTTTTACAGGCATTTGTGCAACGGCTGATCTTCGACGGCCAGGGCATCGGTCAGAAGGTAATTCACCAACTTCAGCAGGGCTTTGTAAGACGGCAGGCTTTTCAGGTTTTGGCGGTTACGGGGCCGCGGCAACCAAACCGACAGGTTTTCAGCAACAACGCCAAGTTTTAACGGATTCAACACCAAAATCCGATCACCCATAAATATAGCATCTTCCAGGTGTTGGGTTGCATAAATAACAGTACGGGGTTCCTTTTCCGAATCCTGCAAGTTAAGCAAACTCATTAGTAACAATCCTTTCTCGGGCGTATCGAGTGAATCAAATAAATAATCGAGCAACACTACACCCTGACCGGTGGCAAACAGCAAAGCTAATTTGGTTTGCTGAAT
>JAQBNV010000121.1 GCA_028288395.1 Adhaeribacter sp.
AATGGTAATGGTTATTAACCAGAAGATTTCCTTTGGGAATGACCAACACTTTTTTTCAGTCTTTATAAGTAGCAGAATAGAATTAAGTATAACCTTGTCTTAGCCAAGTACTGCTCCAAAATAATTATTAGCATAATATCGGATTGCAAATCCGGGGCTATGGGACGAGATTACAAATCTCGCCCAGCATCTTCTCAGTTGAAGGTTAGGTGGTAACCGATCAAAAAATGGTTCTGTTTCATAAACCCTTCCCTAGGTCGGTGCCTCACTGACCTAGGGAAAGAAGTAAGCTAGCCTAAGAGGGAGGAAAAAACGGCCTCTATATAGTAGAGGCCAGGTAGGGAGATGAAAAGTTGTACGGTCGCGAAAGTTTATCTTTCGGTTTATGAAGGCACCGACAGCGGTGAAGGGGGCTGTGAGGGCATAAACCGGGGAGAAGTATTAGCAGGAACTATTACCGATTTCTAATGCGATTTGCGTACCCCCGTTGCAGATTAGATGGTAACCAGCCGGAAAACCGGTTCTGTTTCGTAAACTTTCCGGATACCGGTTTCCAAATTGATAGTGTACCTCCAGCCTTGCCCGGTGAGCTTACTTACATCCATCAGTTTACGCGGGGTGCCGTCTGGTTTGGTGGCATCCCATATTATTTCGCCTTCGTAGCCCACTATCTGCTGAATCAGTTCCGCCAGCTCTTTAATGGAAACATCTTCGCCGGTGCCAATATTTACGAGGCCCGGTTCGTCATAATTTTCCATCAGGTAATAGCAGGCATCGGCCAAATCGTCGGCGTGTAAAAACTCACGTTTAGGCGTGCCCGATCCCCATACCGCAACGGTAGGCTGGTTGTTTATTTTAGCTTCGTGCATCTTGCGCAGCAAGGCGGGCAATACGTGGGAGTTGTTCAGGTCGTAGTTATCGTTGGGCCCGTAGAGATTGGTGGGCATTACCGAAATAAAGTTACAACCGTACTGGCTGCGGTAGGCATCGCACATTTTAATGCCGGCAATTTTGGCAATAGCATAGGGCTCATTTGTCGGCTCCAGTTCGCCGGTAAGTATATATTCTTCTTTTAAAGGCTGCGGCGCCAGTTTCGGGTATATACAGGAAGAACCCAGGAACAGGAGTTTTTTGACGCCATTCAGATAGCTCTGGTGAATCACGTTGTTCTGGATCATCAGGTTATCGTAAATAAAATCGGCCCGGTAAATATTATTTGCCTGAATACCGCCTACTTTAGCGGCCGCCAGAATCACGTAATCCGGCTTTTCTTCCGCAAAAAAAGCTTTAACCGCTACGGTATCCCGCAAATCCAGGTCTTTGGACGCGCGGGTAATAAAATTAGTAAAACCTTCTGCCTGAAGCTTCCGGTGAATAGCCGATCCGACCATTCCGCGGTGGCCGGCAATATAAATACGGGCTTCTTTCTCCATTATGTTTTTAACCTGTCAGGTGCAATCACTTCTGCTTCTAACCCCGGCTGGTTTCCGGAATCAGCCGGGGTTAAGCGTTATTCTTTGTAGCTTAATACTTTATGGCCACCTTCCATGAGGTAAGCATCCCGTTTAAACAAGGCTACATCGGCCTGTATCATATCTTTAACCAAGGCAGCTAAATCGTATTTCGGCTCCCAACCCAATTTTGTTTTGGATTTAGTGGGATCTCCGATTAACAATTCTACTTCGGTAGGACGGAAATAAGCAGCATCTACGGCAATTACTTCTTTACCGATGGGGAGCTGAAATTCCGGGTTGGTGCAGTTTACTACTTTAGCTGTTTCGGCGGCGCCTTCGCCTTCAAAAGTTAGTTCAATGCCCAGTTCGTCAAAGGTCAGGCGTATAAAATCCCGTACCGTAGTGGTAATGCCGGTTGCTATTACGTAATCTTCCGGCACCTCTTGCTGCAGAATCAACCACATGGCTTCTACGTAGTCTTTGGCGTGGCCCCAGTCGCGCCGGGCACCCAGGTTACCCAGGTAAATTTTATCCTGCAAACCCAATGCAATGCGGGCAGCGCCCCGGGTAATTTTGCGGGTAACAAACGTTTCGCCGCGTAACGGGGACTCGTGGTTAAATAAGATACCGTTGCAGGCAAACATATTATAGGCTTCGCGGTAATTTACGGTAATCCAGTAACCGTAGATTTTAGCCACCGCGTAAGGTGAACGCGGATAAAAAGGCGTGTTCTCGGACTGAGGTACTTCCTGCACCAGGCCGTATAATTCAGAAGTAGAAGCCTGGTATATTTTGGTTTTTTGAGTGAGGCCCAGGATACGAACCGCTTCCAGGATGCGCAAGGTACCTAAACCATCCACGTTGGCGGTATATTCCGGGGTATCGAAGCTTACCTTCACGTGCGACATAGCGCCCAGGTTGTAGATTTCGTCGGGCTGTACTTCCTGAATGATCCGGATAATGTTGGTGGAGTCGGTTAAGTCGCCGTAGTGCAATTTAAAGTTGACGTCCTTTTCGTGTAAATCCTGGTACAAATGGTCGATGCGGTCGGTGTTGAAGAGAGAAGTTCTTCTTTTGATGCCGTGAACTTCATAACCTTTTTCCAGCAATAATTCCGACAGATAAGCGCCGTCCTGTCCGGTCACACCGGTTATTAAAGCAATCTTTTTTTTCATTTAAAATTTATAATATAAAAGTATCTGCTGTTTATTTAAAAAAATCTGATAAGCCGGCAGCTATCTCGACGGTAAAAACTTCCCCTTGTACGGAATTTTGCCGCGGTCAGCTATTCAACTTTGTTTTCTTGTTTATTAAAGTTGTACTATTATTTTCATAATAGCAAAATAACAATATTTATTTAAGACTAAAAAATAGATAATTCTGTAATTTACCCAAGATTATAAAAAAAGGGTTTTATATAGCTGGACTAGATAAGTTTTCCTACCGCGATAATTAGTTATTTTTTTCTTAAGACTAACTTAAAATAAAGGCGGTTATAATCTTTTTAGGACTTACGCAAAGTCGCCCTTGCCGCGTCTTTTGACCATAGCCGTCAGGCTAAGGAAAAATTATCACATTATCTGGTTCAAGTTTGAGCGCAGCGGTAACTTGGACCTAAAAAACAAGGCCAGTTTTCAACTGGAGGGAAGTTAAAAATTCCTTTCATCGGTACACACCAGCTAGAAGCTGGCGCGAGCACACATAAATTATTGTTAGATAATCCTTAGCTTGACGGATATAGTCAAAAGACGTGGTAACGGCTCTTTTAACCATTAGGCGGTAATTTTGCAAAAGTCCTATCTTTATAATAAGTCAACCTTTTTGGTAAAGCATGCCAGTTAGGCAACTATTAACAGGATGGACATAAAGGTATGGAAAGTTAAAATTAATTTATAACCAGATACGCACTTTCTACTTTTAACAATATGTTAAGACATTTAAGCCTTAATCCGTGCCACTCACTGCTCAACTAACCAAGAATTTTTAGCAAGTAAATACCGATTTTCAGGCTCCTGGATGAATGAATATTTATCGTCATCTATAACCCGGTGAAACCAAAAGGGATGAAGTAAACTTCATCCCTTTAAATTAAATTTTTTCTTTAAAATATTCCAGTGTCCGTTTCAGGCCTTCGGCGCGGGATACCTGGGGTTCCCAGCCTAATATTTCTTTTGCTTTCGAAATATTCGGGCGGCGTTTCTGCGGATCGTCTTTGGGCAGGGGCTGATAACCCAAATTAAGCGGCACCCCGGTCAGGTTACAAATTTCTTCGGCAAACTGCTTAATGGTTATTTCGTCGGGATTACCCACGTTTACCGGCAGCGGATAATCGCTGAACAACAACCGGTAAATGCCTTCGATTAAATCATCGACGTAGCAGAAAGAACGGGTTTGGGAACCATCGCCGAAAATTGAAAGCTCCTCCCCTCTTAAAGCCTGGCTTAAAAAAGCCGGCAATACGCGGCCGTCATCGAGGCGCATCCGCGGGCCGTAGGTGTTAAATATTCGCACAATCCGGGTTTCCAGGCCGTGGTGGGTATGGTAGGCCATGGTAATAGCTTCCTGAAACCGTTTGGCTTCGTCGTAGCAACCCCGGGGACCTACGGGGTTTACATTACCCCAATATTCTTCTACCTGCGGGTGTACTTCCGGGTCGCCGTATACTTCGGAGGTGGAAGCGATAAGCATCCGGGCGCCTTTGGCTTTCGCCAGACCTAATAAATTATGCGTACCCAGCGAGCCTACTTTCAGGGTTTGGATAGGAATCTGGAGGTAATCAATGGGACTAGCAGGCGAAGCAAAATGCAGGATATAATCAAGCTGGCCCGGCACGTGGACGTACTTGGATACATCGTGGTGGTAAAATTCAAAATTGGGCAGCTTAAATAAATGCTCGATATTAGCCAGGTTGCCGGTAATAAGGTTATCCATCGCTATTACATGGTAACCTTCGTTAATAAAGCGGTCGCAAAGGTGAGAACCTAAAAAGCCGGCTCCACCCGTAATTAATATTCGTTTCTGGGTCATGTTTATTATTTAAGCTATATCTATCGTAGAGTGGTAATGGGGCTTTACGCCGATGCCGTAATAGGTAAAACCAGCTTCCTCCATTTCTTTGATGTCGTAAATATTACGACCGTCGAAAATAATACGGTCTTTCATTAATTTTCCTACCACTTTAAAGTTAGGCGACCGGAACTCCGGCCATTCCGTAATAATCAGCAGGGCATCGGCATCAATTAAGGCATCATACTGGTCTTTGGCATACGCAATCTGGTCGCCGAGAATGTGCCGGGCTTCTTTGATGGCAACCGGATCGTAGGCATTTACCTTACCCCCGGCGGCCAATATTTTTTCGATGATTACCAAAGAAGGCGCTTCGCGCATATCATCGGTTTTAGGCTTGAAAGACAAACCCCAGATAGCAAAGGTTTTACCGGCTAAGTCGCCCTCAAAATGTTTGGTAATTTTATTAAATAAAACCGACTTCTGGTTTTCGTTAACCGATTCCACCGATTTTAATATCTGCATTTCGTAACCGTTTTCCGAAGCGGTTTTAATCAGGGCTTTTACGTCTTTCGGAAAACAGGATCCGCCATAACCAATGC
>JAQBNV010000185.1 GCA_028288395.1 Adhaeribacter sp.
GATTTATTACACAAAAAAGGATAGTACCCGCAAAATATCAAGCAGGATGAGTTGCATTTATAAGATATGCTGAATGGGCAGTGGTGCATTTTACAAAGGCCGCTTAGTTTAATTATTTCCATACCCAGATACAGCCAAATAAACCGGAATTTTATAGTTTACCGGCCGTAAACAAAATATATTGATTTGAAACAATCGCCTTCTCGCCTTTTGGGATTTGCCTGGTATATTCCGGCCAATCCATTTTCTTTCTGCCTACGGGATTATACCAGTTTTTACGCTACTAACCTCCCAATCTGGGGTAAATACCCATACAAATTACGCTATTTTATTATCGTTTAAACATCACAGAAGCCTAAGGTTCTATATTAAATATTCTATTCTTTCCTAAATCCGAATACCTGTATTGAGTATTTTTCTAATATTATTTTGCACTTTTTATAAATAATTCGTATTATCCCTTATCTTCCATCTTAATCGACCAATTCTAAATATTTAAGGCTTTCCCAAGTAGCCAAGAGTAGTCTTTATATTTTGGGAAACAACAAAATCAGGACATTACCAGTATTGCATTATCTTATTCTAGGTCAGCCAGATAGCTATAATAGTAGATCCAGATTTAGAGCGTATTCCCGGTAAACCGGCAGAAGAAATTAACTAATAAATATATTAAAAGCGATAAATAGAAAGGTATGAGTGAAGCTTTTAATAACGTACAGGCTACGGTAACCAAGTTATTGCAGCGTTACCAGGAGAGTAAGTCGGTCGCGGCACTGGCAGATTTGGCGTTTTTAATAAAACCGAATCCTTTGCTTGAAAAGATTTTTATTGGCGCAGATTGTGCCATTGCTATTTTTGACGCCAGCACAACCGAATACTTGTATGTAAGCGAGAAATTAAAGCAACTACTGGGCTATCAAGCCAGCGCTTACCAGCAGGGTGGCTTTTGTTATACCATTTCTAAAATGCACCCTGAGGATACCCAGGGCATATTAGAAGTATTACACAAAGAAATTGATCATATAGTTACGCTAACGCCCGCCCAGCGCCTGGAACACCGATCGAGTTACGATTACCGGATAAAGAAAACAAATGGCACTTATATCCGGGTGCTCCAACGCAACCTGATTCTTAACCTGGACGAAGCGGGCAATATGTTGCACCTGCTCCAGATTATAACCGATATTTCTCACCTTAAAAAAGACAACAGCAAAATACTATATATCATAAATAAGCCGGAAAGCGGCTTAACCTACATCTACAACCTGGCCGATCAGCGCATGCTAAAAGATGCCTTTTTAAGTAAGCGGGAGGTAGAAATTTTAAAATTATTGGGGAAGGGTTATTCCAGCAAAGAAGTAGCGAAGGAACTATTTATTAGCATCCACACCGTTGAAACCCACCGGCGCAATATGCTGGAAAAAACAAATATCAGAGACACCTCCTGCCTGGTTCATTTTGCTATTTTGGCCGGTTTCTAACCTGCTGTTACACTTTTGCCCAAGTGGATCAGTTAGTACCTGTAGTTTTTTTTATAAAGGTAGTGGCGCCCGACAGTAAGATATAAATTCAGGCGCATGAATTATTCAGGTAATGATTCCATTAACTTTTACTTGTCTCCTTGCTGTAACAGGTAAGTTGCGGGTAAAAATAAGCGAAAGTAGAACCCTGTCCGGGTATAATTTAATCCGGGAGAATGTCCGTTAGTACTGGTTAACAATTTAGCTTAAGATAAAATATGAATTATATAATTATTTCATAAAATACTCATATTTAGTATTTAGTTTAAGGTTCAGCGTTCTTACCTTTAGTATGATTTCTGGAAAGACAAATTATTTCAGGTGTTTTTATAGAGGGGATAAAACATCTAAACGACACGACCGGGCCTTAAGTAGTTATTCTAATCGGCAGCCAAGACTTTTACCAAGACAAATAATTAATAACAAATGCCAAAGCTTTTTATGTTGCCTATGACCAAGTATCTAAAAGAATCAGCGGCTATAAACCTTGAAGCTTAAAATCAATTTTGCAAATATTAAATCAGGCAATTGGTTTTGAACGTTACTTAAACTTATAAGAAAGCCCTACTCAAGGGAGCACCTATATATTCAGATTTAAAAAAGAAATATTTGAAAGCTATTTTTAGTTTTGTAAGTCTGCTACTGCACCATTAAATAACGTACCATAATTCCTTATTTACACGCTGCCATTTACCCCTAACCAGCGGCAGTGCGTATTTCAGAAAATAAAAAAACACGCTTTCATCAACCGTAGCAATGCTTTTTTTCTGCTCCTCCAGATAAAAACGGGCTGCTTCAGGTTTCTACCGGCTTATGGCCCCATCCATTGTAAAAACTTTCTAATTTTCTGTTGTTTAAGCAGGGCTTCTTTCCCGGCGGTAAATAATCGTCTGGTAAAACACCTGGCGCTAAAAATATGTGGGCCAAAACCACCGGAATACTGCCTGCAAACCGCAGGAAATAATTTCTAAAACAAAATCTTAATTCCTTAAAATTATTTAATCATGAAAACTTTATCCAAAAACAGAATCAACAATACCCGGTATCTGGCTATAGCTATTATGTTAGGATTTATGGTATTGCTTTTATCCGGCACGGCATCTGCCCAGGCACCAACAAAAGGCAAAAAAGTAGCAAAGATTCCGCAAGCCACTTTAAAAGAAACAAAAATCACAGCCAGCGTCATCACCGCCGTAGATGAAATAAGCCCCATGAAAATCCGGTTGAATGTGCTGAACCCAACCGGTAAGTCAGTTCGCATTTCTATCCGGAATTATGAAGGTATTGCGGTATTTGCAGATGATTTTAGAGGAAGGGAATACACTAAAATTTTAAACTTTAATTCAATTTTACTAGGCCAGTACACACTCCGGGTTAACGCGCCAAAACAGTTTGAGACCCGCCGGTTCTTAGTGGATAGTAAACGAAACCGTATCCTGTACCAAGCAGACCTGCAAGGCAAGAATAACCCGGAAATTATGACTGCTATTCATATATCATATCCTACCAAAATTATGCTGCACCTGGTAAATAATACCGGAAAACCGGTAAGTTATGTACTCCGGAACGAAAAGAAGGAGGCGATATACCAGGGTGTGATTAAAACAACCCATTTTTCCAAGATATTTGATTTAATGGAGGCGACCGATGGTAAATATACCGTAGATGTTAACTACCAGGCCGAAAAAGTAGCGTCCAGAACTTTTGATATGCGAACATCTTTTAATCGCTCCTTTACCTGGACTGATAAACGAGGAAGACCTCTTACCAAGGCTGGCCAGACAGTTGCATCGATGGAAGCAATTGATTAATGTCACTTCCTTACTACTATCTTCCATAGTAGTAATAAAAGTAAATATAAATAACAACGCGGGGGGGGGGGGTAAAAACCGGCCCGCCATGATCAAATTTCCATTTTAACCGTGATTTAATAATTTTATATAAAGCCCGAAAACAACATTAAAAAACCAGTCAGCGGCTATTAAACTGCTGGCTGGTTTTTTATTTTCTTCCCTAACTTCCCGATAAAGTTTAAGGAGAAGAAAGGAGAATTTGGGTAATTGCGGCTGGTTGCCGGGGCGGTGGCACTATCCGGCCTTGGGTAAAAACCTGTTGGGCAGTAAAGGAAACCGGTAGTAAGGTATTTTATTTGCTTTACTTTTTTAGCTGGTCTTCATAAAGCGCAATCCACGCGGCCGGGGTTATCCTGGCGGCTAATTCCCCGATCAGGTTATAAGGTATTTGGTCTGGCTTTTTAAAACGGATGCAGCTTTTACTTATATCCAGTTTAGTTTGGCTATGTTTCGGATACTCGGTAGTAAACCAATGAAATAGTTCCGGGTGGGCATAAAGCCCCAAATGGTAAAGGGCTACGAAATTTTTCTGAGAGTCAATACTGATAAAAGGTAATGCCTGTGTAGGGTTGCAGTGATAACCCGGCGGATAAATCGTATGCGGTACCACATAGCCAATCATGCCGTAGTTCATTATTTCGGAGAAACCGGCAGGCAGGTTTTCCATTAATACTTTTCGCAGTTCATTTATTGCCTGGCGCCTGTCAGCGGGCAGCGTTTCTAAATAGTCTGTTGGAGTAATCGCTTCTGAGCGCATTGTTAATCCGTTTCACTTAGTTAAAAGTAATAAAAATTACTTTTATTTTACCTGCAGAACCAGGTTGCCTGGTAAGTATTAAATTTAAGAGCCGGATCAGGTATTTGTTCTTATCACTTTAGAACCCGGCCTGCTAAACCGATTCAATCCCCAGGCCTTTTTCCAGGGTACATAATAAATCCTGCGAAGCCTGCTCTTTCACCCACTTAAATACTTCTTTGGTGTTAGCATCATGGCCATGTTTCACCATATAGGTTACCAGCAGAATAATGGTTCGGGTCAGTTCGTTCTGCACCATGTTCATCTGCAGTTCCAGCTCCTCATCCAGCACCTTCATTTTTACTTTTTGCAGGTTAGCCTGCTCAAAAGCCTCTTTCCGGGTGTTCAATTTCTTTACAACTTTCTTTTTAATTTTACGCAGGC
>JAQBNV010000193.1 GCA_028288395.1 Adhaeribacter sp.
ATAGAACAACTCCTAACAAAGGAATTATCGCAAAAACAACTGCTCTCCACTCAACAAATTATTAACATCCTCCAGTATATCGAAAACTTAGTAAATTGTACCAAGCTTACAGTATAAAGGGAGTAAATGACTGGGTTAATGAGCGTTATAACTTAATAATATTGTTCAGGATAGCCGTAAGTATATCTATTTTAATATTTATTTATTTGAGTATGGTTATTCTTTTATTTAGTATTTTTGATAAATTGAATTAATCCGATTTGTATTGAAAGCGGTAAAAAAATTGTTTTTGATGATGGTGGTAACGGGACTGCTCCTTTCGGGTTGCCGCAATGGTAAAATTCCCTGTCCTAAATTTGGCACTGATAAGAAGTTTGGTTTGTTCAAAGTAAAATCGATAACTACCCGGTCCAACGAAGCGCCTTTGGGCGAAAGCGTGAACTACGGAAAAGATGGATTGATTAAAAAAAATAAATATAAATATTTGAGAAACAAACCAAAACGTAAAAAGTATAAAAATAGGTAACACGTAAGTCTGCGGCTATGGTAATAAAATGTACACTCGTTAATAAAATAACCCTGGCAGTAATCGGCAGCTTACTTTGTTTAGGAAGTGTCCTTACGCCCGCCAGTGCCCAAACATCTTATTCTACCCGCAGCACTTTAAAAGGCGAAACCAGAAAAAATAAAAAAGAGGCAGCCGCCTACGAAGCTGATCATAAAGAAACGCATTTAGAGGTAGCTAACTTTAATTATAAAAAAGGCAAAGCAGGGCGCCAACCCACAGAAGTAGAAGAAGGTTCTACTGATTTTAACAACGATAAAGAAAGAAATGCCCTTTTCGAAACCCGGAAAGAGGCTAATAAAAAGAAGAAGCTTTTGAAAGAGCAAAAGCGGAAGAGAAATTAAAGCTTAATCTTGATTATGGTAAATTGGAATTCATTAACCCAGCAAAATCAATTACAGGAAATAATTGCAGAATCAAAAGAAAACCCTGTGGTAATATTTAAACACAGCACGTCTTGCTCTATCAGCGCCACTGCAAAAAACCGCCTGGAGCGGCAGTGGGCTGATGCCGGACTTAAAGATGTGAAACCTTATTATTTAGATCTGTTGGCGTACCGGCCTATTTCTAACCTGATAGCCCAGACTTTTGATGTAGAACACCAGTCGCCGCAATTACTGCTGATAAAAGACGGCGTTTGCCAGTACGATGCCTCACATTTAGGCATAAACCTGAATGAAGTTAAAAAAAATATAGCGTGAGGGAATAAACGCAGGGCCAGATACTTAAGTGTACTGGCCTTACGTTAAAAGGTACATAACTCAGGTATATTGGAACGTTACGGTTTGTTGTATTTCCGGGTGCAGGCTTAATGCTACCGGGCAGGTGCGGGCCGCATTTTCCAGCATCGCGCGTTCTTTCTCCGATAAGTTTTGTCCGGGTACGGTAAATGCCAGCATAATTTGGGTAATCCGACGCGGATCGGCGGCCATAAGTTTGGTTATTTCGATGTGGGTACCTTCTATATTCAGGCTGTGCCGGTTGGCTACAATGCCCATAATGGTAGCCATACAACTGCCCAGGGCAGCGCAAACCAAATCGGTGGGGGAGAAAGCTTCGCCCCGGCCATTGTTGTCCAGCGGCGCATCGGTAAGGAGCATATTGCCGGAAGCATTATGGGTGGCCTGGGTGCGTAATTGGCCGGAATAAACAGTGGTTACGGTACTCATAAGGTGCTAACTTAGTTTGATTATGTTGTAAAGTTATATATATTTAAGTAAATATCAACGGATTGTTTTGTGTTAAGAATAGGACTATTATTTTGTGCTTTCCTCGTTACCTTTTCAACCGCCTGGGCCCAGCAACAGGACGAAGAGGCTTACCGGCGGGAATTTAATTACGGTATAAATTTTAATTCGAACGGCGGATTAATTGGCGGTGGCATGATTAAGGCCTCGCAATACCTGAAACCTAACTGGTCTAAGTTCTGGGGCCTGGAAATAGTAGAGGTAAAGCATCCGAAAGAAAAAGGCAACCGGGTTTTCAGCCAGGAAACCGGTAATTCTTTTATATTAGGTAAAAGCAACTATTTATACGCATTGCGGCCGCACTACGGACGTGAATATGTGTTTTTCCGGAAAGCGCCGGAATCCGGGGTGCAGGTAAATGGTATTTTTGCTGGTGGCCCCACCATTGGTTTATTAGTGCCTTATTATATTATATACGATTACGGCGCCTACACCGGTCCGCGGCCCGGCCAAACTGATTACCGCACCGAACAGTACGATCCCATTAAACACGACAGCAACGAGCGTATCCGGGGTAATGCCGGTTTTCTTTCGGGTTTCGGACAAACAAATTTTAATCTGGGCCTGCACGTAAAAGGTGGTTTAAGCTTTGAGTACGGCCGGTATCGCGAAGATGTAACCGGTGTGGAAGTAGGCTTTTTACTCGAAGCTTATCCAAAAGAAATGGTGTTGGTACCCCGCGCCAGTAATACGAGTCTGTTCTCTTCGGTTTATTTGATTCTGTATTACGGTCGCCGTAAATAATAAATAAACAAGGCTGGCAAACTGGTTTGTCTTTTTTCCCAATATTCTGATCTATTATTATCTGGTTTGCCAGGTATACTTTTTATCCGCTGTCCTTAATATTTACCTTATCTGTAATCTTTCTGCCCCTTGGGCTGTTGTATATTAGCTATTAACAGATATTGTTTATCTTTGCACTATGGATGAGATGGTACTATTGCCGGTAATTCAGCCGGAGGCCGCACAGCCGGCCAGACCGCGTAAGCCGGATTGGTTGCGGGTGAAACTCCCCGTTGGAAAAGAATATGCCCAGGTACGCAGCCTGGTCGATAAGTATAAACTACATACAATTTGTGAAAGTGGTAATTGCCCGAACATGGGCGAATGCTGGGGTGCTGGTACTGCTACTTTTATGATATTGGGTAACGTGTGTACCCGCAGTTGCTCTTTTTGCGCCGTAGCCACGGGCCGGCCAAATGAATACGATACCGATGAGCCCCGGCGCGTAGCCGAAGCCATTAAATTAATGGGCGTAAAGCACGCTGTTATTACTTCGGTTAACCGCGATGAACTGAAAGACCGGGGCGCCAGCATCTGGCACGAAACAGTGGTGCTGGTAAAACAATTATCGCCCGAAACGACGATTGAAACGCTTATTCCGGATGTAAAAGGCAACTGGGAAGCCCTTTATACCATGATTTCGCCGGGCCAGGAAGTCGTATCGCACAACATGGAAACTGTGGGCAGCCTGTATCGCATGGTGCGGCCGCAAGCCAAATACGAGCGCAGCCTGGAGCAGTTAAAACGCATCAAAGAATACGGCAAACGCTCTAAATCGGGCATTATGCTGGGCCTCGGCGAAACCAAGGAAGAAGTTTATAAAGCCATGGATGATCTGGTAGAAAATGGCCTGGACATTTTAACCCTGGGGCAATATTTACAACCTACCAAACGCCACCTGGAAGTAGCGGAATTTATTCACCCGGATTTATTTGCGCACTACCGCGAAGAAGGCTTGAACCGTGGCCTGAAGTACGTAGAATCAGGTCCGTTAGTACGTTCGTCGTACCACGCTGAGCGGCACGTACATATTTAACAGAAGTGTACCGCTATGCTGTAGCAAAAGGGCCTCTTTATTAAAGAGGCCCTTTTTTTATGTTTATTATAAGGAAAAGTAGCTGGTTTTCTTATGGACAATATTCCGGTAGTTTTTCAGGATTGGAATATTTTATCCATTAATACCCACTTTTCACCTTCTTTTGCCCAGGGCAACGGTACCTGGTATTTCCACATGAGTTGCTCCCATTCCTGCACTTTGGGTTGGGCGGCATCCAGAGCGGCTTTTTTTTCGAACGAAAAATCAGCGTCTGTGTCCATGATCATAAACATGCGGTTGCCGGTGCGGTAAATCTGCAGGTTCAGGATGCCGGCCTCCCGGTCGTTTTGGGTTACTTCGGGCCAGTCATTGCCGGGGGCATGGTAATTCTCGTATTCCTTTATCAATTGCGGGTCGTCTTTTAAATCGAGGGCAAAGCAGAATCTCTTCATTTGAATTTTTTAAATTTAGCTTACTGGTTTCTGAAATATTGGTTAAATGCCTTTATGGTTTGTTTGGCGGCTTCGTCCGGGGTGGGCCAGGGGAAGGCTTCCGCCGATATGTAGCCTGCGTAGCCAATTTCTTTCAAGGCCGCGGCGATATCCGGCATAGCGGTATGGCCCATCCCCACCGGCCGCCGGTTGCTGTCGGCAAAATGAACGTGGCCAATAGCGGTGCCATACGCCCGGATACTTGCGGGCAAGGAAGCTTCTTCAATATTCATGTGAAATAAATCGGCCAGTAATTTAACCTGATTGGTTCTTAAATTATTGATAAATGCGGTGCCATCGGCGAGCGTATTGAGCAGGTTGGTTTCAT
>JAQBNV010000269.1 GCA_028288395.1 Adhaeribacter sp.
TCCCAAAATAATTATTAGAATAATACCGGATTGCAAATCCGGGGCTCTATGGGACGAGATTACAAATCTCGTCCAGCCTAATCTAAAAACTAAATTGGCTCAGCACTAGCCTTAAGAATGAAATAAATTACCTTCGGCAATATTTATTGCACCTTTATTAAAAATATTGATACCCTTACTAAGTTCATTGTTGGGCCTGTGTAAAGTTCGCCCTTTAAAGGACAAGAATTTTACCCCTCTTCTTTAAAGGGTTCTATGATTAGAATACAAAATTTAGTTTACCTGTTTAAATATTAATCCTTCCTTTCCCTCATTGCGGAGGAATCTTCTGCTTCGGGGCATTTCAGGTAAATAGCAGCTTGGGTTGTTACCTGTTTTTCCGACCCCTGTAAAAGATTGTTTTAGAATTCTTCGAATTCTTACCAGAATAACAGCCAATACGAAGGCTTAAAAGCGCCGACATAATTTAATAGTAGTATAAAAATAAAAATGCCTGGCTAGATATTACAAGCCAGGCATTTTTATTTAAACTTTCAGGCAGATTAATAGCCTGGGTTTTGCTCAAATTCTCCTTCGTTCAGCAAAAGGGCACGGGAGGGAATAGGTCTTAATACTTTCAGGGCCCCGCCGGTACCTTCAAACGGATTTATACCCCGGTTAAACCAGTTACGGATATCGCGGTTATACAAACGGGTTCTTTCTACCAAGGTGCCGGTCCGTTTCAGGTCGAACCAGCGGTGGTATTCTCCAGCAAGTTCCCGGGCTCTCTCGTCCAGTATAAAATTAATGGTAACATCGGCGGGCGTGATAGCCATTAGGGTTTGGGCTCCGGGTTTAGCCGCTCTTCTTCTTACCTCATTTATTCGCTGGGCGGCAGTAGCATTATTGCCTAGTTTAAAATAAGCTTCGGCGGCAATCAGGTACGTTTCGCCTAAACGGGCTAAGTAAATATCGCGGGTACTGGAGTTTTCGCCAAAAGCTGATCTAGGATCATCAAACTTTTTAAAAGCCGGAGTTGCATTGTCCAAAGCCGTGCTATTTGTTGCTTCCCAGACCGGGGAATAAGGAATTACATGGGTGCCGTTTCGACGAGTAGGGTTTGCCGCTCGCCAGGCAGCTATATCAGCCGGACTGGAAGCCCACTTGGGCGCGTAATAGAACCGTACATTCAGGTTGTTTCGCTCGCTACTTTTATCGTAGTAATCGTAATAACGGGTATAAAATTCTAACATAAATGTAGCATCGAACCGGGAGTCGTTTTGATTAAACAGATCAAAAAAGTACATGGTTGGCACCAACCGGTAAGCCCGGTTAGGGTAGCCCTGGGCGGCACCCTGACCACCCATATATGGGCCAAACCAGTAATTTTGGTTATTACCACCAGTCTGCGGATTTTGGATGGAGCCGGGATCGTACTGAATAGAGAAAAGAATTTCGGCATTTCTTTCGTTACCCGGGTAAAAAAGGTTCTCGAATGATAGCGTCAGGGCTTGGCCTTTAATGGCGGCATCAGCAAGAGATGCGGCCTGTACAAAATCTTCGCGGCTACCAAAAGTTTCGTAACCCCGGGTCAGGTGTACCTTAGCCAGGTAATGTTGAACTGCTCTTTTGGAAACCCGCCCAAACTCGCTGGGAGTATCCTGTACCTGTCCGAGCGCTTCATTCATTTCTTTAATTATAAAGGCATATACTTCTTCGGCAGAATTGCGCTGGAATTGCCCAACTGGTTCAGTAAACCGTTCTGTTACCAAGGCTACGCCTCCAAAATTCTGGACTAGCAAAAAATAATAGTAGGCTCGCAAAAACTGTACTTCCCCTTTCCGGACAACTAAATTGGTGTTAGCTGCCGTTTTATCGTTGAAATACAAGGCGGTATTACACACCTGAATAGCCGCGTAAGCGTTGCGGTAAAAGTTTTCTACCGGCGCTTCTTCCGGGGTTAATTCACGGTATTCGCTTATGCCCTTGGGCTGCGTAGACCGGCCTTCCACAAATATGTCGGTACCGGCCATAAAAACCCAAGGCTCGCTGTATACATTCCGTAAGGTGCTATAAGCCGAATTCACCAGTTTGTCGTAGCCTTCGACGGTGGCGTAATACTGGTCTGATTCTATATTGGAGCGGTTTTCTTCTTCCAGGAAATCCTGGCAACTAGTTACAGAGAGCAGAAAAACAACTAATAAACTTAATATATTATACTTTTTCATCGATGCTAAAATTAAAATTTCAGATTTACACCTAACTGGTAAGTAACCGTGCTCACGCCCGTGTTGTTCAGGGAACCGGTCGGGCTGTTATTCACGGTTCCGCCATTGGCTACAGGCATTACGCTACCGGGGCTGCTAACATCAATACCACTGGCGCTTTCCGGGTCGAATCCGGTATATTTAGTAAATACAAATGGATTTAATACATTGGTATATAGCCGCACGTTTTTAATTTTTACCCGCTCCAGCAAGCTTTTCGGCAGGTTGTAGCCCAGCGATATGTTTTGCACCTTTACAAAAGAGGCATCTTTGTAATAGCCTACCAAGGCCCAATAATCGCCGGGACGGCCTGGCATAGGGTAGGTGTTAGATACCCGGATAGGGGTAATATTATTGGCCGGCATGTAATAATCCATATTTATTTTAGAACGGCCACGGTCAGATAAGTTCGTAAACTCGGCATGAAAAGGGCTATAAACCTGCTGGCCCTGCCGGGCAAATAAAGAAGCAGAGAAATCGAAGCCATGGAAGGTTACCTGCGTAGAGAAACCACCAGTCCATTTAGGGTCGCGTTGCCCGATAATAGCCCGGTCGGCATTATTTAATACCTTGTTATTATCTACATCTTTTACTTTGGCTTGTCCGGGAATCTGTTTGTACAAAAGGGCGGCGTCTCTTTCGCTTTCCTGCCAGATACCATCAAAAATATAGGTATAATTTACATTAATGGGCTGGCCAATAAACCAGGCATTGCCGGGTAAATCTACTTTCCTGTCGAGGAGTTCCACAATGGCATTTTTGTTCCGGGCAAAATTAAAAGAAGTGGTCCACTCGAAGTTATCGGAGGTGATGTTTACCGTTCTTAAAGATAACTCAATGCCTTTATTACTTACCGAACCTACGTTGTCTTTGATAGAAACCCAGCCATTTTCCATGGCCACATCGCGGTCCATGATTACGCCCTGCGATAGTTTATCATATACATCAATAGAACCGGAAATCCGGCCTTGCAGAAAGCCATAATCTAAACCGAGATCATACTCGCGGGTCCTTTCCCAGGTGAGGCCCGGATTGGGCAGGCGGTTGGGCGTATAGCCCAAAGCAAGCGTGCCGCCAAAGTCATAAAAGGTAGGGCTGCTTAAGTTCATCTGGGTACCGTAGGCGTTTATGTTATTATTATTGCCCGCTACCCCGGCACTTAAGCGTAGTTTTAATTCCGACAGAAAAGGCAGGCCCTGCATAAAGCTTTCTTCGGATAAGCGCCAGGCTACCGCCGCCGATGGGAAAGAAGACCATTTATTGCCCGGCGACAATTTAGAAGAACCATCCCAACGCGTAGCTAGCGTTACCAGGTAGCGGTCGCGGAAAGCATAATTTATCCGGCCCATGTAAGAAATAAGCGATATTTTACTGAAGTCGCTTTCGGTTCTCTCCCGCACAGAAGCCGTACCCAGGTTATAGAAAGAAGAATTAAAAGGCAGGTTGGCTACCCGGCTGAAATTGCTCTCGTAACGTTCCTGCTGGATGCTGTGCAGCCCGGTAAAAGTAAAGCTATGATCCTGAAAAACTTTGTTTACGGTAACCAGGTTATCCATGATGTAAGAAAAAGCTTCCTGGTTGCGCAACTCGGCAGCTGGCTGTAAACCGCCCCGGTTCTCGGTTTGGGCACCCCAGAAACGGCCATTTCTTTCGAAGGTAATGCGGGGCGAAAAAGTCGACCGGATATCTATCCAGGAAACCGGCGAGTACTGGAGATACAGATTACCAACGCCAAAAGAACGCCGGGTATTATTATCCGTGTTTTCGTTGTCCAGGATAGGATTTACCGAACTGGTCATGCTGGTTACATTGGTGGTGCCAGGTACCGGAATCTGGCCGGGCCGGAAAACCAGATTACCAGCTTCATCATAAGGTTTAAATAATGGCGGCATCCGGAAGGCATTGGTTACGGCCAGGTCGCTACCCCGTTCTATTTCGGAGATGGCAAAATTAAAGCCGGCGCCGGCAGCCCATTTTTCATTTAACTTATGGTCTACGCTGGCTTTAAAATTATAACGGTTGAAATATTCGTTAATCAGGTTGCCTTTTTCGTTTTGGTAACCGGCTCCCAGTACATACTGCATGTTGTTGCTGGTACCCGAAACCGTAAGCCAGTGGTTATTTTGTAAACCGGTTTGCAGTACCTGGTCGCGCCAGTTGGTATAATCTTTCTCGGCAATACGACGGGCCACCTCCGGGTTATCGGAGCCGGCA
>JAQBNV010000295.1 GCA_028288395.1 Adhaeribacter sp.
CGTTGCTTTCGCCGGCTAATTTCAAAATGTTTCTTTCCAATCCAATCAGGGTGTTTAGGTTATCCAGTGTAACGCCAACGGTTTCGCGATCGCCGGTAAGATTACGGGCTTCTTCAACCGAAGCTACCCGCACATAATCGGAGAAGGTATGGAGTGGGGTGTGGCCCAGGGTTAAAATGCGCTCAGCCACCTCATCAATCTTTACCAATGCCTGCGTGTAGAGTTCTTCAAATTTGGCGTGCAATTGAAAAAAGTTGACACCTTTGATATTCCAGTGAAAGGCCCGTAGATTCTGGTAATACAGATGGTAGTTAGCCAGCAATTCGTTTAATTTTTCGGCCAGTTCCAGGTTGGTTTCTTTACCCAGGCCCAGGTCAGTCAGGTTTTCCATAGTTAACTGTTTTATTTATGCTTTTAAGCAGGCTCTTCATCATAATGGTAAGAAGTAATCCCGTATCATAATTAAACACCGGCGCGGGGACAAAGGTTATAAAAAAAGGTGCCACCTGTTGGGGTGCCACCTTTTTAATCCAATTAAGTTCGCTTAAGCGTCTATAGGTTCGCCTTTGAGGGCTTTTAACATGGTTTCGCCAATATCAGCCGGCGATTCTACCACGTAAATACCACTTTCACGCATTATTTTCATTTTTGCGGCAGCAGTATCATCCGCTCCGCCAATAATGGCACCAGCATGGCCCATCCGACGACCTTTGGGGGCAGTCTGGCCGGCAATAAAGCCTACTACCGGTTTTTTATTGCCTGTTTCTTTAATATACTGAGAAGCGATAGCCTCATAGTTTCCACCAATCTCGCCAATCATCACAATAGCATCGGTTTCCGGGTCGTTCATCAGTAATTCCACTGCATCTTTGGTAGGCGTACCAATAATCGGGTCGCCGCCAATGCCAATAGCCGTAGAAATACCCAAACCGGCTTTTACTATCTGATCGGCCGCTTCGTAAGTCAACGTTCCCGATTTAGAAACAATACCTATCCGGCCCGGTACAAACACGAAGGCTGGCATAATGCCAACTTTGGCTTCACCGGGGGTAATTACGCCCGGGCAGTTAGGGCCAATAAGGGTTACATCGAAATTCTGTATATATTCCTTCGCGAAAATCATGTCTTTCGTCGGAATGCCTTCGGTGATGGCAACAATTACCTTAATACCGGCGTCGGCAGCTTCCATAATAGCATCGGCGGCAAAAGCTGGCGGCACAAAAATTATAGATACATTGGCTCCGGTTTTTTGTACGGCTTCGGCTACGGTATTAAAAACCGGCCGGTCGAGGTGTGTTGAGCCGCCTTTGCCCGGCGTTACCCCGCCCACCAGCTCGGTACCGTATTCAATCATTTGCTGGGCATGAAAAGAGCCTTCGGAACCGGTAAAACCCTGTACAATTACTTTGGAATCCTTGTTTACTAAAACACTCATATTGTCTTTATTTTAAGATGTCTGACGGTCAATTAAAGTAAGTCTTGCAAAAATAGATTTTTTTGCCTCCGTTCCAAAACTAAAGTTTAACTACCTGAATTATAAATTAATCCGTAAAGGTTTTTAGAATTGCAAAACCCCGGCTATAAGAGAGGAAATTAGGCTAAAAGAATTACTTTTGTAAGATAAATAAAGAACAGGCTGTTACAAGCAGTAGTAAATCTTGGTAATGGTTGTTTAATTTTAATATTTAAGTTAAATAATGTATTTAAACCATATAATAGAAGCTGTTGGTAATACGCCAATGGTTAAACTTAACAAAGTGAGCCAGGGGGTGGAAGCGACGATGCTAGCTAAAGTTGAATATTTTAATCCGGGTAATTCGGTAAAAGACCGGATGGCCATTAAAATGATTGAAGACGCCGAAAAGGCCGGTATCCTGAAACCCGGCGGTACCATCATTGAAGGTACTTCGGGCAATACCGGTATGGGATTAGCGTTAGCAGCTTCGGCCAAAGGCTATAAATGCATTTTTACCCTTACCGATAAACAAAGCGCCGAGAAAATTAATATTTTAAAAGCCGTGGGTGCCGACGTAATTGTTTGCCCGACCAATGTGGCGCCCGCAGATCCGCTGTCTTATTATTCGGTAGCGAAACGCTTAAACCGCGAAATTCCGAATTCTTTTTACCCCAACCAATACGATAACATATCGAACAGTGCGGCGCATTATGCCACCACCGGCCCCGAAATATGGGAACAAACCGAAGGCCGCATCACGCATTTTGCCACTGGTGTAGGTACGGGTGGTACTATTTGCGGCGTTGCCAAATACCTGAAAGAACAAAATCCGGCCATTAAAACCATTGGTCTTGATACCTACGGATCGGTTTTTAAGAAATACAAAGAAACCGGTATTTTCGACCAAAACGAAATATACCCATATAAGACCGAAGGCATCGGCGAAGATATTCTACCCAAAAATGTTGACTTCGATCTGATTGATTTATTTATTAAAGTAACCGATAAAGATGGCGCTTTAATGACGCGGCGGCTCGCCCAGGAAGAAGGCTTGTTTGTCGGCTGGTCGGGTGGTACTGCGGTACACGGCGCATTGGAATATGCCCAGGCTAATTTAACCAAAGAAGATATGCTGGTAGTATTGTTACCGGATCATGGTACCCGCTATTTAGCTAAAATATACAACGACGATTGGATGCGGGCTGAGGGATATATTGAATATTTTTAATAAAAAATTTTAAAAATCTAAACGACCTGATAAAATTAATCAGGTCGTTATT
>JAQBNV010000296.1 GCA_028288395.1 Adhaeribacter sp.
GTTCGCGTTCGGTGGCAGGTTGTTTATCTCCGAACAAGGTCTGCCGTTCGGTTTTTAAATTTTGCAAGGCCGCCAGTAGCGTGGCCAGTTGGGAAGCCAGGGTAGCCAGCATGCCTTTCTTCTCGGTTAAGGTGTCCTGGGTATTTCGCAGTTCGGTGGCAGTTTGTTTTTGCTGGAGTTGTAACTCGCGTAATAAATTATTGTTTTTTAAATACGCTTCGGCCCTGTCGGCTAAAGCGGCGGCCAATGTATTCCGGTTGGCATAATCGAAGGTTAAATTAAAAGCCAGCAGAAACGAGCGGGCTTCTTCGGTAAAATGGGCCTGTTGCTCCCGTAAATCGGTTAAATCAAACGCAATCCGGTGCAGCAAATCGGTAATATTATTAATTTTATCTTCTGCCCGCGTTAATTCGTTTTCGGCCCGCACCACTTCTTCCCGGCTACGCCCCAGTTGTTGTTCCAGGGTTTTGGCTTCCTGCTCCAGCGCCCGGATTTGCCCGATGGTGTGGCGGTACATATCGTACTCCTGCTGCTTGCGCTGCCATACCGCCTGAATAATATTAATTTTATGGATGTCGAGGGGCTTGGGCAAGAGCGTGTTGTGGTGCGCAAACTTTTGCGTAATGGCTTCAATTTCGGGTTTCAGGCCGTTTAGAATTTCGGTATCGGCCGCTATTTTGGTTTCGAGCGTCGTTACCTGGCTGGTAAGGTTGTTTACCTGGGTTGTGAAGTGGGTAATATATTGTTGATACGCATTCCGTTTTTCTTCGGCGTCGCTCACGCGGCTTTGGTACTGGCGCTGCACAAAAGGGTGTTGTTCCGAGCCGCACAACGGACAGGCGTGGCCGGGCTTTAATATTTCGCGGTCTTTTTCGTATTTCTGAATTCTTATTTCGAGTTCTACCAACGCCTGCAAATCCTTTAGGTGCGTTTCGGCTTCGGTTTGCTGCTGCCGGAATTGCTGTAATTCGGTGCGGGCTGCGGCTAACTTACCGGTCTGCTGCGCCACCAGATGGGTTAGTTCGGCTTCGCGGGCCTGCAACTGCGCAAACTGTTGGGCCAACTGCACCTGCTGCTCACACAGGCTAATGAGCGCCGGTAAATTATTGCCGGTCGTTTCCAGTTCCTCCAGGTTCTGACCGTCGAGTTTTTGGGTTAGCTGGGTTTGCAGGTGTTGGCGCGCGGTTTCGGTTTCGGTTACGGATTTTTGCTGGCGGGCAATATTTTCGAGTAAGGAAAGGCGGGCGGCGGTTTCGGCCTGGTGCTGCTTTTCTAAAGTAGCCTGTTCGGCTTCTTTCTTCCCGATTTCGAAGTGAACTTTATCCAGGTCTTTGATAAAACCTTTAAAAAAATGCAGGTCTTTTTCGAGGCAGGCATCGCCCTGGCGCTCGCCCAGCCACTGCTGTAAGGTTAATATTTGCCCGTTTAGCTCGTCCAGTTCGGTTTGTTTTTTAGCGGCTTGGTCCGTGGCGGTTGTTACTTCTGCCACCAGGTGCTGGTGGCTGCCGAGGGTCTGTTTGTAAAAATAAGCCTGGTTCTGAATGGTGGCATCCAGCTGAATTACTTTTTCCAGCACCGGTTGTGTTTCCTGCAGGCGCTGGGTAGCGGCGGTGGCCTGGATTTCGGCGTTTTTTAAACTTTCGGCGGCTTCGGCGGCTTCCGCTTTCAGGACCGGCAGTTGCCGGGTCAGGTCTTCGAGGGTTTGGGTGATTTTTTTATGGTAATCCTGGGTGGTTTCGAGCTGGGCCAGCGCCGGCTTGTATACCTGGGCTTGCTGGTGCTGTTGCAGCCGCTCAAACTGGGGCTGCTGACTTTCGCGCAGCGCCTGTTGCTCGGCTAGTTGGTGTTGTACTTCCTGCTGCTGTAATTGCAGCTTCTGGAGGTTATGCAGCCAGTTTACCTGTTGGTCTATTACCTGTTTGGATTGGCGCAAGGCAATTTCCTGCTGGTGGAGGTCCTGGCGTTGCTGGTGGTAAGCGGTTTCTTCCTCGGTGGTTAATAAAACCACGTCGTTTAGTTTCTGGCGGAGATTTTCGAGTTCCCGGCGCTCCGTTTTAGTCTTTTCATAGGCCCAGACCGATATCTGGGAGTAAATGCCAGTATCGGTTATTTTCTCCAGCAATTCGCTGCGTTCGCTCTCGCTGGCTTTCAGGAAACGGGTAAAATCACCCTGCGATAGCATCACCGATCGCAAAAACTGGCTGTAATCGAGGCCGGTAATTTCTATAATGCGGCTTTTGGTTTCGGTCAGTTTCGATTCCAGGATTTTATCGGTAGCTACTTCACTCAGCTCCATCTTTACGTCCTGGAGTTTGCCATCGGCTTTGCCGCGGCTGCGGCGCAACCACCATTTGGCCCGGTAGGCAATATTTTTTACTTCAAATTCTACTTCCGAATAACACTCCGGTGTATGGCGCGTCATTATTTCAAAAGCATCGCGGTCGTGGCGGTGCACTTTGCCGTACAGGGCCACGGTAATGGCATCCAGAATGGTGGTTTTGCCCGCGCCGGTGGGGCCGGTAATGGCAAATAAACCTGATTCGGCAAAAGGGCTCTGGTCAAACCTGATTTCGTGGGTGCCCTTGAGGGAGTTCAGGTTCTGAAACCGGATGCTTAGAATTTTCATTTAATTACTGTAGAAAGTGAAATTATGCCTGTCCTCGCACGGGTCTCTAACTGCGGTGTATCGGAAAAAAGAAGTTGAAAACTTTCTTGCATTTATCGGCACAAGTTACGCTTCGCTAAACTTGCGCCAGCGTGAGGCTAATATTTTAAATTAAAGTTTTAAGCAAATTAGAGAACGTCACGCTTACCAGAAGCATGTTCCCTGCCTTGTCTGGCAATATTTAGCCGGATTCCTGTTGGTGCATTATTTCTAATAATTCATCAAACGTGCCGAGCAAATCGCTGTAATCCGCTTCGGAGCCGGTGGGGAAAGCCGTTTCGCACCGCTTCCGGAATACTTCTTTGGGTTGCAGCTCGTGCAGTTGCTGCATTTCTGGCAAGCTGGCCTCCAGGGCTTGGGTAGCCGTCTGCCGCACCTGCCGCGTAAAGAATTGTAAATGATTTCGGCCGCCCAGCATATCCAGCAGCTGGTTTTCCAGGTCATGAATAAAATTTTCGGTTTCTACCTGAATTTCTACCCAGGCCGGGTAGGGGTGATCGCCGTTATCGAAGGTGGTGATATGCCGCCTGATTTTGTCAATATCGCCCCGGAACCGGACCAGTTTACGGCAAACCGGCACCTGTACTTCTTCGAGTCGGCTTAAGCGGCCATCGGCAAAATCCAGAATTATAATTAATTTTTTGTCTTCTACTTCGCTGAAGCTTAGGGGTATGGGCGAGCCGGAATAGCGGATGTGCTGGAAACCGTTCACGATTTGCGGCCGGTGCAAATGGCCCAGGGCCACGTAATCGAAAGCGGCCGGGAACTGGTCGCCGCAAATCTGGCCCAGGTTGCCCACGTGTATTTCCTTTTCGCTGTCGGAGGCGGCACTGCCGGCGGCAAATAAATGGCCGGTAGCCATAACGGGTATGCCCTGCTCTTTGTACGGCTGCACATGGGTGGCCACTTCTTCGTAATGCGCGCAGATGCCGCGTTTGAGGCGGGCTTCCTGTTCGGTGTACGTTTCGCCGGGCACTGATAACCGGATGTCTTTGTCGCGCAGGAAAGGTACGGCACAAACCACCAGTTGCGTCTGGCCGGCGGCATCGGTTAGCGGAATAATTTCTTCGCGGATATCGGCGGTGGCACCGCCAATGACGTGCACATTAAAATAGCGGAGCAGGGCTCGGGGCGCATTCAGCGTCGAAACCGAATCGTGGTTGCCCCCGATAATCACAATATCGCGGCAGCAGGACCCGCGCAGGTGCCACAGAAAATCGTAATATTGCTTTAGGGCCGCGTTAGACGGCGAACCCGTATCGAAAATATCGCCGGCAATTACCAACGCTTCTACCTGCTGTTCCTGAATGGTTTGCACCAGCCAATCTAAAAAATGCTGGTGTTCATCGGTCCGTTCGCACTGTTCTAACCTTTTCCCTAAATGCCAATCCGACGTATGTAAAACGCGCATGCAATTCTTCCTCCTTTATTTTCTGCGTTTGAAGATAATAGTTTCTGCGGAGAAATAATTGCTGGCAGGTGGGATATTGTGAAATTAGGGATACAAGCCTACATAATAAAGCGTATGGCAGAACCTGGGTTGCTGACCGGTTATGTGGGTGCCGGCTGGGTTTAATATTATCCGGGAAAACTACTGGTCTATGCGTTTGGTAAAATGTTTGTCAACCAGGTATTGCAGATCTTCTTCGTACAGGGGTTTGTTCATGAACACTTCTACTTCGGGGAAATGTTGCAGTCTTTCCATGTCCTGGTAATTTTGAGAGGTAGTTAGGATGGCAATAACCGGTTGGTTCGGGCAGGTATCTAAATTTCGGTAGGCCTCCAGAAATTCAAAACCATTCATGTTAGGCATGTTAATATCCAACAATATCAAATCGGGAAAAGGCTGGTTCATCTCGGCCTGGTGTTGCAGTAGAACCAACGCTTCTTTCCCGTCCTGACATATAGAAATCTGCTTCGTCAGGCCGATTCTCTTTAAAAGAGAGGCGGTTAGAAAGTTGCTGATATGATCGTCGTCGATGAGTAAAACCTGTTCTAATGGGCGCATTGTGACTTATTTCTCCTGCTGATGCCTAAACTAAGCAGAAATTTTTAATCGGAGTTAAGAAATATTGTTCATTTATATATTTCCTTGTTATAATCATGTTCTGCAGATTGATTCAGTAAAATGGGGCTTGTATAGCAAGGCATATTAGAAAACGTTTGGTTTAGTCTAAAATAAGGAGCTATATACTTAAACACGACTCCTTATTTTAATTCAATGGTATATATCTATAAAATGATGCCCGCGGCCAGGGTTTCGTTCGTAAACTCATCAATCAGAATTAAGCTTCCGGTGGCGGAATTACGACGGTAATCATCAAAGAACAACGGAACCGTGGTTCGGATGGCAATGCGGGCAATATCGTTCAACCCAATGTTCAGGTCATCTTCTATTTTATGCAAGGTATTAATATTGACCTTGTAGCGCACCTCTTTCACCAGGCATTTGGCTTCGCGGGTGGTATGTTTTATAATATATTTTCTGCCTTTTACCAATGGCTTTTCGTGCATCCAACAAATCATCAGGTCCACATCCTGCGAGACTTGGGGTTGGTTATTTGGCTTCACAATCATGTCGCCCCGGCTGATGTCGATTTCATCTGTCAGGGTCATGGTAACCGACATTGGCGCGTAGGCCTCTTGCAGCGGACCATCAAACGTTTCGATGGTATTGATTTTGCTCGTAAAGCCAGAAGGCAATACCATTACCTCGTCGCCGGGTTTAAACACACCGCCTTCTACGCGGCCGGCATAGCCCCGGAAATCGTGGTACTCGGTGCTTTGGGGGCGTGATACGTATTGTACGGGGAAACGGGCATCAATGAAGTTCAGATCGCTGCCTAAATGCACGTTTTCGAGGGTATACAACAACGTAGGGCCTTCGTACCACGGCATGTTTTCGGACCGGTTTACAATATTATCGCCTTGTAAGGCGCTCACCGGTATGTAACTGACATCGGCAATATCCAGACGGGAAATAAAATCTTGGAAATCAGTTTTAATTTTATTAAACACCTCTTCGCTAAAACCAACCAGATCCATTTTGTTTATACACAAAATAATGTGATCTATTTTCAGAAGCGAGGTTATAAAGGTGTGGCGGCAGGTTTGCTCAATTACCCCTTTGCGGGCATCTATCAGCACAATGGCCAGGTTAGCGGTAGAAGCGCCGGTTACCATGTTGCGGGTGTACTGAATATGGCCGGGCGTATCGGCCATAATAAATTTGCGGTTGGGTGTGGCAAAATAGCGGTAAGCCACATCAATGGTAATCCCCTGTTCCCGTTCGGCGCGGAGGCCATCGGTAAGCAAAGCCAGGTTTACGTATTCTTCGCCGCGCTGCAAGCTGGTTTTTTCAATATTTAGCAGCTGGTCTTCAAAAATAGTTTTGGTATCGTAAAGTAAGCGGCCAATCAGGGTGCTTTTGCCATCATCTACGCTGCCGCAGGTGATAAAACGCAGTAAATCGGCTTCTCTTTTTTGTTCTTTTATTTCCATTGTATTTAGCTTTTAGCGATTAGCTATTAGCTTTTAGTTGTTAATAATTATTGTTAGGTATTAGAATTCTGAATTAACAATTTCTGATCTGGAATAACTAATTGGAATCCCAATTCATAATTCATAATTTCTAATTCATAATTTATTTATTAAAAATATCCCTGTTTTTTCCGGTCTTCCATAGCGGCTTCGGAACGTTGGTCGTCTGCGCGGGCAGCGCGTTCGGTTACCCGGGCTGCGGCTACCTCGGCAATAACTTCGTCCAGGGTGCTGGCCGGCGATTCTACGGCCCCGGTACAACTCATATCGCCCACGGTCCGGAAACGCACGGTTTTTTCGATATACTGTTCGTCTTTCAGGAGAGTAATAAATTCTGATTTGGCCAACAGTACGCCGTCGCGGTTTACAATTTCGCGCTGGTGCGAGAAGTAGATCTCGGGTAATTCCAATTCTTCTAAAGAGATATATTGCCAGATGTCCAGCTCGGTCCAGTTACTGAGCGGGAAAACCCGGAAGTGTTCGCCCGGATTTTTACGGCCGTTGTATAAATGCCATAATTCGGGCCGCTGGTTTTTCGGATCCCACTGGCTGAACTCATCGCGGTGCGAGAAAAAACGTTCTTTGGCGCGGGCTTTCTCTTCGTCGCGGCGGGCGCCGCCAAAAGCCGCATCAAATTTAAATTCTTCGATGGCACTCAGCAGCGTTACGGTTTGCAGGCCGTTGCGGCTGGGGTTAGGGCCTTTTTCTTCCTGGGCCAGTCCCTGGTCGATCGAGTCCTGCACTGTCCGGACAATCAGCCGGGCCCCGATTTTATTTACCAGGTAATCGCGAAACCGGATGGTTTCCTCGAAATTATGGCCGGTATCCACGTGCAACATCGGGAAAGGGAACTTGGCCGGCCAGAAGGCTTTGCGGGCCAGGTGCGCCAGTACAATAGAGTCTTTACCGCCCGAAAATAGAAGAACTGGTTTCTCAAACTGGGCCACGGCTTCCCGCATAATATAGATGGATTCGGCTTCCAGTTGCTTTAAATAACTTAATTTATACGAATGAGACATATTTGTTTAGTCCATTGTCCAGGACCGACGGGCCTTGAATATTTATTGAATATTAAACTTGTTTATTTTAATTGGGGAAAGAAAGTTTCCGTTACGCCCAGGTTAACAACAATGCGGTTTGATCCGGGGCAGCAGCAAGTTCAGTAGTTTTTGCAAACTTACCGAATAATCTTCCAGATCGGTCCGGATTTCGAGAGCGGGCTGAACCGGCGCTTCGAAAGGCGCATCCAAACCGGTAAAGTTTTTAATTTCACCGTTAAGGGCTTTTTTGTACAAGCCTTTAACATCCCGGTCGGCACAAACGGCAAACGGTGCGTTTACATACACTTCGCAAAAATCCGCGGCGCCAATAATATTACGGGCCAAATTGCGGATTTCTTCGGTGGGGCTAATAAGAGAGCAAATGGTAACCAGGCCGGCATTCAAAAATAATTTGGCTGTTTCGGCCGAGCGACGAATGTTCTCCAGGCGATCGGCCTCCGAAAACCCGAGGTTCTGATTGATGCCACTTCGCAGGTTATCGCCGTCGAGTAATTGGGTTAAATGGCCATGGGTGTGCAATTCCCGCTCCAGGCCTTGGGCCAACGTACTTTTGCCGGAACCCGATAAACCAGCCATCCATACCACTACCGCCCGTTGCTTCAGCAACGTTTCCTTATCCTGGCGGGTAAGGGTTTGGTCAAAAATAGGGTAAATATGTTCGGCCATACCACTGGTTTCGTTTTGGTGGCCAAAATTAAGAGGTTCGGCCGGAATATTTAAATATTATTTAAATAAGTTTGAATATTCGTGCAAAAGAACAAATATTCCCCGGTAATATCAATAATTGATTACCTTGGCCACCGTTTATGCAAATAGATTTAGAAAAACTCTTGAAAATAGCCTGCGATGCCGGCGATGCCATCCTGGTCGTTTATAACAATCCGGAGGAAGCCAGCCAGGTGAAATTTAAAACCGACGCTTCGCCGCTAACCCTGGCCGACGAAGCGGCACACCTGATTATTCAGCACGGCCTCGAAACCCTTACACCCGATATTCCGGTTTTGTCGGAAGAAGGGGCCGCTATTTCGTACGAAGTTCGCAAGCAATGGGAATATTTCTGGTGCGTAGATCCGCTC
>JAQBNV010000396.1 GCA_028288395.1 Adhaeribacter sp.
TTATTTTTAAAAACAGTAGGTAAAACTGTTGCTTGCTTATACTAAGATTATATTGTTTTATTTTATTTGAATGCTCTTTAATTTTAATTGAAGAGAGAGCAAGGCCTGTATTTTTAATTTTTATTTCACATTTAACTATTTAAAAACATATGGAATTAATATTTATACACCATTTAATCTCAGATTGTAAAAGAATTCAAAAGTTCTACTCATTATCTTCTTTTGGATGTTCGTCGCCCCTATTGTAATCCTTTTAACTACTTTATAACAAGTCCTGACCAAGCGGTGTGAGCCTTTCCTCAGAAACAAATCAGCCTTTTAAGATGAGCCATCATACGGCTTATTACTCAACAAGTATTTGCATTAAGTTATCCTAGACACGATTAAATATTAACAGTATTAACCAACCTTCTTTATGTTAAAAGTCTACAATCCGGGCAAGCTCAAGGAGGGCTTTCTCCTTATTTTCTGTTGTTTATTTTCTAAAAAGCCAAATAAATCAGGCACTTATCGCATTTTAAATAAATTAAATAACAAGGCCTCTATTCCTTTTTCAAAAGGTTTTACAATTCTGGTTATTTTATATGCGCTAGCCAGCAGCCAGCAATTGTTCTCTCAAACGCTTCCTCCTGGATTTACAGATACAGAGGTATCCGCACAATGGAATGAAGCAGTGGGGCTTACCTTTAATAAGACTGGCAACCAGATGTTTGTTTGGGAAAGGACCGGTAGAGTTTATGTAGTAGAAAACAATCAAAGACAAGTTCTGATAGACTTAAGAGAGGAAGTTGCCGGCTATTGGGATATGGGTTTACTAGGCTTTGCCTTACACCCTCAATTTGAAACCAATGGGTACTTTTATCTTTTATATAATGTGGACCGTCATCATTTGCTGCACTATGGCACCAGTAATTATAACCAAAATGCAAATGAATTTTATGTTGCATCAATCGGCCGGCTTACCCGTTATACGGCTACCAAAACTGCAACCGGCTACACGGTAAACCCGGCTACTCGAAAAGTTTTAATTGGGGCAACTAAAACCACCGGTATTCCTACTACCCACATTAGTCATGGGGTTGGCAGCCTTGTATTTGGCACCGATGGTACTTTGCTTGTTTCTACCGGCGATGGGGCAGGCGCCAATCCGAATGTTGGAGATACAGGTAGTTCACCAGATACATATTATAGCCAGGCATTAGCAGATGGCATTATAACTGAACAGGAAAATGTAGGTGCTTTCCGGTCCCAACTCCTGGAAAGTTATAACGGAAAAATCCTCCGGATAGACCCCGAAACCGGCAACGGAATACCCAGTAATCCTTTTTATGAAACTGCAAACTCAGGTTCTGTTCGGTCTAAAGTATGGGCTTTAGGTTTACGTAATCCTTTCCGCATGTCGCTTAAGCCAAATTCGGGTAGTTCTAATCCGGCGGCCGGGGAACCAGGAGTTCTCTACGTAGGCGATGTAGGCTATGTGACGTGGGAAGAGCTTGATATCATAAACAAACCAGGGCTGAATTTGGGATGGCCTTTGTATGAAGGTTTAACCGCTCATGATGCGTTTTGGGGTAAAAAAACTTACAATAAATATGCGCCTAATCCTTTATATGGTACAAACGGATGTACCCAGCAATATTTTTATTTTCAGGACTTAATAACACAGGCCACCCATAGCGGTAAGGCCAGCTTTACTAATCCTTGTAATACCACCCAACCAATCCCGACTACGGTAAAAACTTATCTCCACAGCCGACCAGTTATTGACTGGAAACACGAACAGGTTATAACCAGGACCGCAACTTTTAGTGGTGAAACGGCAACTGTTACCAATCTGGGTACATCAGGTTCTCTTGTTTCAGGAACTCCGTTTTCGGGCAGCTCCGTTACGGGTGGCGTTTTTTACCCGCATAACGATTTTCCACCCGAATACCAGAATACATACTTTTTCGGTGATTACGTAGGTGGGTGGGTTCGCAGTTTGGCAGTAGATAATGAAAATAATCCAACTGAGATTAAAAGCCTAATAGGTAATAACGCCATTGTTGTAGGAATGGCTACCCACCCCACCGATCCCGGGCTGTATTATATTTCCTTTACTTCCCAAATCCGAAAAATTTCATATAATATAACGAACCAGCCGCCGGTAGCGGTAGCCTCGGCCAATAAAACCTATGGCCCCAGTCCATTAAATATACAGTTTACTGGCAGTGCTTCCCAGGACCCGGACGGACAGCCGCTTACTTGCAGGTGGGACTTTGGCGATGGTGCCAGCAGTACGCTGCCAAACCCTACCCACAGTTTTACAACGGCTACAAATGCTCCTACGCAACGCACGGTAACTTTAACGGTTACCGACAGTCAGGGCAGCTCCCATCAAACCTCCTTAATTGTTTCGGTTAATAACACCCCGCCCCAAGTAGAAATTACCAGTCCGCTTGATAATACCTATTATCCAATGACTGGCCAAACAACTTATAATCTACGGGCTAATGTTACTGATTCGGAACATAGCAGCAGTCAGCTTTCCTATAAGTGGCAAACAACATTGCATCACGCCAGCCACAAGCATCCAGAACCTCCTGATACTTCACCGGAAACCACAGCTGTTATTTCGCCATTAGGATGTGGTGCCGAAACCTATTACTATAGCATTACTTTAACCGTAACCGATGCAGCTGGTTTAGCGACAACCAAAGTAGTAAAATTATACCCGCAGTGTTCCTCACCTCCAAGTGTGTCTATTACCAGTCCGGCAACCAATGCCAGCTATACAGCACCAGCTACAATTGCGCTGGCCGCCAATGCCTCGGATGCAGATGGTACTATTACCAAGGTAGAGTTTTTCCAGGGCACAACTAAGTTGGGTGAAGACCTGAGTAGTCCATACAACTTCACCTGGAGCAATGTGGCCGCCGGTTCTTATTCGCTTACAGCAAAAGCCACTGATAACAGCGGTCTGGTAACCACTTCGGCGACGGTTAACATTACCGTTAATGCGCCAGTTCCACCAACTGTGTCTATCACTGCTCCAACTACCGGTGCCAGCTATACGGCTCCGGCAACCATAAGCATTACAGCCAATGCCACTGATGCCGATGGCACCATCAGCAAAGTAGAATTCTTCCAAGGCACTACAAAATTGGGAGAAGACCTAACAGCTCCTTACGCCTATAGTTGGACGGGCGTAGCCGCCGGTTCTTATTCTTTAACCGCTAAGGCCACCGACAACACGGGCCAGGTAACCACCTCGGCGGCGGTAAGCATTAGTGTTAATGCGAGTGTGCCAGTTGCATTAAAAATGGCACTTACCACCACCGTTACCCAAGCCGAACCCTGGTACGGCATGTACGGACCTTTTGAAGGAGCAGGGGCTATAGATTTAAATGTTAGTGGCGGTACATCGCCTTATACCTATCGGTGGGATTCTGGCACGGGTACACAGGATATTCCGGCTGCATCTCCGGGCATGTATTCGGTTACCGTAACCGATGCCAGTGGCAGCCAGGCCCTAACAACTTTGTACGTGGGCCGCAAAAATAGTCCCATGACTTTGTCTTCCGCTCATATTAATGCATCGGGGGCAGCCACCCGCGATGGCTCTATCAATTTAAGTGTGATAGGCGGCGTACTGCCCTATACTTACCGCTGGAGTAACGGTGGCACTACCGAAGATGTAACCGGAATGCCTCCGGGCAGTTACACGGTGGATGTAATGGATGCTTTTGGTAAGGTTGTTACTACCTGGGTAACAGTATCGCAGCCCGGCACGGCTTTGGGCCTGGTAGTTGCCCATAAAAATATAATCAAATCGGGTTCCGATGACGGGTTTATAGATGTAACGGTAAAGGGCGGCGTAGGCCCTTATATATACCGATGGAACAGTGGAGCAGCCAGCCAGGATTTAACGCGCGTTACAGCCGGTTTGTATCAAATTCAGGTAACCGATGCTAACGGTAATACAGCTTTTGCCTCGGTAAGGGTGCTGGCCCCCGGCGAATTGCCATCAGCTAAAAGCCCAATTATTAATGAAATATTCCAGGCAGCGGAACCAGACTTTGTAATTTATCCAAATACAACAAGTGACCGTTCGTACGTTAAATTTAAGCTTCCTTCGGGCGGAAAGTACACTTTAGAGCTTTATGATAATAGGGGTGCAAAGGTTAAAACCATAGCAACCGGGCACACCCAAGCTAAGAAGTTCCAAACTTTTGAATTAAACCTGGTTGGTTATGCACAAGGGCTCTACTTGTTAAAGTTGATTACAGATCACGAAATAACTTCTAAACCACTTATTATTCAACCTTAAATGAAGTCCCGCTGGAAAACCTGATACCAAAGAAAAAGAAAAGCTTCAACCTGTAAGTTGGGGCTTTTCTTTTTTCTTTTAATAAATTAAAGATGCTGTTTAAAAACTTATTAAAAAAAACTCGCTCGGTTTCCAGTTGTCGACCCCACTCTTTTAACTGCTGATTTTCTACTGACAGCGAAGTAGAATCGATTTCCAAGATAGCTTTTCTTTCCAGCGGTAGATAAGGTTTTTACTTACACCCAAAGCTTGGGATACATAAGCTACTGCTTGTCCGCCACCTACCATTTTGATCACTTCGGCTTTTAGTTCAGCGTTATATTTGCAACGCAGTAATCCTTTCTTTTTTCTCCCATGGCCAGAGTAAAATTAAGCAAGTAACTGTGCCGCTTTTTTAGACTATCTCACAAGTCCTTCTTTTAAATAATGGCTAAGTTCTGGTAAGAAGCTACTGTTACTTCAGATGTCCTTACTTCAAATTTCTGTAATTGGGTATTCTTACCATTCCATACTTTTACCTGGTACACGCCATCGGTCAGATTGGCTAAGTCAAAGCGTACCCGGGTATCTGATTCCTTGCCAGATAAAGTTTTGGAAGCAATGCTTCTCCCCCCAGCATCGGTTAAACGAATGATGATTTTGGCATTGGCGGTGTTTTCTACTACTACATCTAACTTCGATTTTACCACCTGGGAAAAAGTTATAGCGGCAGGAGTCGCCTGTTCGGTTTGTCCTTTGTCAAGGGTTTTGGTAGTAGCAGCAAAACTAACGGAAGAAGTACTTACGGTTAAAGATACTAAGATGGCAGCAAATAAATTTTTCATGATTTTGGTTTTTATAAGGTTTATAGTAATTATTAAACTTTTTAGCGGCTGTTTTTGGCCGTTTTGATGTTACAAAGCAGGCGCTTTATCGGATAGGTAAAAAACAGAATAGACCGCAAACCAGGGTTTATAGACAGTCACTAAAAAGGCGTCG
>JAQBNV010000403.1 GCA_028288395.1 Adhaeribacter sp.
TGCGGGTTTAAAATTAAGTTAGCAAAAGCAGTGACCCCTGGCCCAACGCCAGGCCAGTCAAAATTTTTATAATAAATGTTCTGGTTTTGCCCGCATTAAAATATTGATTAGGCTGCAATATTAATTTCCCGCTGGGTTTTGCCAGGCATTGAGCTTTATTTTTTCGATTAGCAGGTAATTGCGGAATTCGTGCACCATTTTGCTCATTTCTACTTCTGCCGTTTCCAGGTCGGCGTACTCCTGGCCGGAGGTTTCGAGCACGGGTTTTAACTGATCGAGGCTCTGCTGCAATTGGGCCAGTACCTGGGTGGCCTGTTCACGAACGGCCGGCTCCGCATTTCCGTCGGCTAAGGTAAGGTTTAAGTCCTGCATATAAGTGTCCAGGAAAAGCACCATGTCCCAGGGGTTATTAGGTTTATTCCAGGCGAATTCTACGTTGCAGCGGCGGCATTTATATTTATTGCTTTTCCAGCCTTTTTCGTGTTTAGCCGTTCCGGTTAGTTTTAAATGGGTTTTTTGGGCGCATTTCGGACATTGGGCATTGTCGTTAATAATGCTTTTTAGTTTCTCCCGCTTTTCTGTGATTTTTTCCCGCACCTGGGCGTGGGCATAAATCTGGGCGGTTAGCTTTTCGCAGGCTACGCCTAATTGCTCGTGTTCGGTGCTCAGTTGCCCTTCCTGAATAAGCGAGTCGGCTCTTTTCTGAAAAAACTTAATCAGCTTAATTAATTCTCGCTCGGTGGGTTTCAGTTTCTGATTCATGTGGGGCGTAGGCATATCAGGCGTAAAGTTACGGATAACCGCGCTTACGGAAAACCTATTCAGCATAAATTTAGATTACCGTCCATAAGCTATGCGTGCGACGGAAAGGGCTGTTACGGGTAGGAGTGGTTCGGAGATGTTACTTGATTAACTGAGGGTATTTTGTAGGTCTAACCAATGAAAGGCTGAATCAACATCCGTGAAAGTTTCAAAATCGAAGGTTAGTATTTTACTTCCGGAGTGGTACTTTTTGGCTTCCAGCAGCTGCTGGTTCAAGGTTATCGCGTTCTGGTGGTAGGGAACAATACGGGCAAGTTTATGTAATTTTGATTTAATCAGCAAGGGCACGCAAACATTCAGTAACCATTTATTATTATCCTGCAGTTGTATTTGATTCGCGTCGCTGAGTAAATATTTAATTTTGAGGTTCGTTATAATTTTAAGTACCTGCAAAATATTGGTCCTGTAGTTTTCAATAGATTGGCCATCGCTCCAAATCACATGCACAAACGATGGACGCTCGTATATTAATACCGAACAGAAATCCAGTTCCAGTTCCTGGTTAGGTTGATCAAGATAGGTAACGGTTTCGGTGCTGAACATAATTAAGAGTATAACGCAAACTCTTTTATATTTATTCTTGAATAGGTCCATTTAATTAATTTTTTCCGGTTTTTAAAGATTGATTTTGAAGTGCTGAGTTTTTTAAAATTGACAAAACATATAAATTAGTAAATATTTGTTTTTGCTTTAGAACTGCTTCGATGGTGTATTGGAATGCGGTGGGAAATAAGTGCTTAATATTTCTGGCCGGACAGCCTTCAAGGTAAATCCTGGGAGTCGGCATAGTACAGATTTGACCTTAATGATAATGAGAATTATGTTTTAGGAATTAATAGCGCCAACAAAAAGGTCCCTTGCTTTGGGAGCAAGGGACCTTTGGATTTAAAACTATATTGTTCGGGTCTTGTCACGAACGATGCGGAGGGTCTTGGTGCCAGTTTTGGTAGTCAGGCGGACAGGTATACACTGGTGTATTCATTGTACCTGTACCAGGGTTTAAGCTTGCGCTTTATCAGCTTTCAGGGCCTTGATTAAAGAACCACGTACGCTATAAACCATCAGGGTATACTCTTCATCGGTATCGAAAGCAAACTCAATTGTAGCCTGGTCCCGGAATAGATTAGGAGAACTGGTAAGTTTAGCATCGGTGCCAGTGAATACTTCAGCTTCGGTAGCTACACGTTTATCTTTTTTACCAGCTTGTTGTATTACTATTGAACCACCACCAATTGTCATCGAAGCATCAGCATTCTCAGCCGCTCCAGCTTGATTGTCATATACTTTGTTAGCTGAATTAGCAGTTTCCCAAATCTTAATTCTGAATTTATCAGGACTTCCATCTGCTGCAGATACCATAAAACTATAGCTACCAGTACCATTTATTGTTCCAGCACCTTTGTAGATAGCTTTGGTTGGTGTTACTACAAGAGAAGCAGTTAGATTAGTAGAACTTTTAAAGTTTAAATTACCAGCTTTAAAGTTAAATTCAGTATTGCCATCTACTTCAGTAAGACCCTTCTTGTACTTGGCAACAAATCCGAAATTAGCTCTTCCACCAACTCTCATGAAAATACAGGTAGGACAAGTAGTAGAAGTAGCAGGTACAATAAGATATTCAATAAAACCACCACCAGTTACAAAGCCACCATCTGGGTTGTAAATTAGTAAGTACAAAAGAAGATATAGAGCATTAACCAGTTACAGCAGCATTAACTTTATATACGTTTGTTGCCAAAGATTCAATAATAAAAGTTGCGGTACTATTAATATAAGGATTTGTTTTATAAATAGTTGCATCTGATATAAGGTTAACAGATACCCCATTTACATTGTTAACGCCATCTTTTACATTAACCGTATTGAATTAGGCATTTAGCTACTAACCTGAGTTCGATTAATCAGATTAATGGTAATTGATTTGAAATGGCATTTTCATAAGTAATGGAAGTTTATTTAGGGAGGAAGGCATCAGTACTCGTGCCAGCCACGAGGTTTGCCCTACAAATGGCAAAGGAGCGGTGGTGTTCCAGCTGGCAGATATTCTTAAGTTCATCTTTTCAATGAAGGCGGGTTTGCGCAGGAGGCTGTTTTTTTCATATTGTTGCGGATTCCCGTGATCAGGTAAAGACCATCGGTAAAGAGGAAGAGGGTCGGTTTCCGGGAAATATAGCCTTTACCGGCAAAGAGTTTACCAAATACAGCCCTGAGGGAAGATTCATTTTTGAGCGGTTCCCGGTCGTCTACCTTCGCCGGCGTAACAGCAAAGTTCCGGATTTGGCCTTTATCACTGATGACCATGTGTAGCTTGAAGCCATAGCACCAGCCCCTGGTTGATTTGCCTACCAGAGCAATGTTTACTTTTTTTGATGCGCTTGTTATGGCAGGCCCTGATGGGCGTAGAATCCACCAAGCACATGCCCGGGCATGTGCCTAAGCAACAGGTTTTTAAAAGATACTCACCGGCAGCAGCACCAACTGACTAAGCACAACAAAGCGGTTGTAGGAAACAGTATCTGCATGTGGCGCTGCACCTAGAAGAGGTAAAAGCAGGCAGATGGTAATTACTTCGCTTTTGGACATTAACGGAGGACGTTTGGCTGGTTTTCCCAATAAAAAAGTTGAGTGATTATATCAGATTCTTGGCAAAAGAATTCACCAGGCAGAAAACTTCTGTGACTTTATTGTAGTCAATCATCTGGAGATTTAGTTAAGCATTTAAGTCTAAGATACTAAAATGTAGCAATATCCCTTTTGGTTGACTGTCTTTTTGACTACTTATTATTCAAACTCAGGCCTATCATATTGGCACTTAAATTTATTTTCATATAACTGGCGATTTGGTTTTCATTATCACTAGCGCTTTTAGATAAATTTTCTATTATTCTTTGCTGTTCAGTTGGTGCTTTATTCTGGCTTAATTTCTTTTTTCCCTGTAAATCATTTACCTCTATTTCGAAAGCCACAATTCCTTTTTGCATCTTCAGTTTGTAATCCATCGGCAGACTATCCCACTGCTTTTTATATTCTGTTTCGTAAGCCATAATCGTTTCTTCTAGAATGACAAAGGTTTCCTCCGAGTCCGTTATTAACTTACCTTGTCCATAAGCATGCACTGAAATATAATTCCAGGTAGGAACGCTTACGGGATTGTCGTAATGTTTTGGCGAGATATAAGCGTGGGGCTCACTAAAAATAACCAAGCTCGTAGTATTTTCAATATCTTGCCAATGGTCATTGGCGCGGGCAAAATGAGAAGTTAAAATAATTTTATCATTTCTGGTTGAAAAGATAAATGGCAAATGGGTTGCCGTAGGATAATTTTTTTTTGCCGTTATAATTGTGGCAAAGCTAAATTGCTTTATAAAAGCGACTATTTCTTCCGTATCGGTTATTAAATTATATTTTGGAATGTACATGTTCGATTGGGTAAAAGATTAATTTGCCGTCAACAGGAAATGAGTTGCACGTTTAAATATATTATATATTGTTTGTAATTGTTTTTATTTTCGGTTTGTATATCCACCCATTCTCGCTTTAGTAAAGCAAACTGAAATTCGATCCCCCATTTTCCTTTTAAAAATATATTCTCAATGAAGTGACCTACTAGTGCTTCACCAAATTAATTATTAGAATTTTTATTTAGCTGGTTTACCTTTGTGTACTGGTTTTCCAGCTTTTCTCTGGCGGCGTTAACCGTAAAGCTCCAGTGTATTTTAGAAGCTTTTCTGTTGCGTCTCTCCCCCCAAATCAGCACCTGTTTCTCCAGTTCTTTTATACTGGCTATTCTTCTATGGAGGCACTCGCGGGCTAGCACCGAAAACTCTATCTCGGCCATGTTGAGCCAACTGCCATGCTTGGGCGTAAAATGGAAGTTGAATTTACGTGTTAATTCTCTGGCCTGTTGGGCAGGCAAATGTTCATAAAAAGAGCCGTAGGTATGCGTATTTAGGTTGTCCTGGACCAGTTCTATTTGCGCTACATGTGAATAATGCTCTTTTAACAGCCATTCCATAAATTGCGCATAATCTTTTTTAGTGCGTTGCTGTCTTA
>JAQBNV010000207.1 GCA_028288395.1 Adhaeribacter sp.
AGCTATTCTAAAAACCGGGTATAAATCTCTTTCCTGGCTTACGCATTCTGGCGCGACTTCCCTATCAGAATATTTTGAATACGGGCAACCGGTAATTCTTTACCCTGTAGTAAGGCAAATCCGGTAATTAAATTAAAAATATCGCTTAATTTACCTTTCTCAAACGTACAAAACCGAGAACAGAAACTTTTATAAAATGCCCGCCTACCCGAAAGATTTTAAGATTAGTGGAAAAATAGTAGATGTTTTGCAAGGCCAGGTAATACCCGGAACCTTGGTGGTGACTAACGGTAAAATCGCGGAAATTATACCGGGAGAAACCGATCAGCAAAGATATATTCTGCCGGGATTTATTGATGCCCACGTTCATATCGAAAGTTCGATGCTGGTACCAGCCGAGTTTGCCCGATTGGCGGTGGTGCACGGCACCGTAGCCACCGTTTCGGATCCGCACGAAATTGGTAATGTAATGGGCCTGGCGGGCGTAGAATATATGCTCCGCAACGGAGATAAAGTGCCTTTTAAATTTTATTTTGGCGCCCCTTCTTGTGTACCCGCCACGCCTTTCGAAACAGCCGGGGCCGAAATTACGCCCGAGGATATAGAAGAATTATTTCAGCGGAGCGAAATTAAATATTTGGCCGAAATGATGAACTGGCCGGGCGTACTGAACCTGGACCCACTCGTAACTCAAAAAATCACCCTGGCCCGAAAGTTCGGAAAGCAGGTAGATGGACATGCGCCCGGTTTGCGGGGTGAACAGGCCAGCGAATACATCTCCGCTGGTATTACCACCGATCACGAATGCTTTACCCGCGAAGAAGCGCTGGACAAGCTCGCTTATGGCATGAAAATATTAATCCGGGAAGGCAGCGCCGCCCGTAACTTCGAAGCCCTGATCGACTTGCTGCCGGATTACCCCGATCACATCATGTTCTGCTCGGACGATAAACACCCCGACAACTTGGTAGAGGGCCACATAAATTTATTGGTAAAACGGGCCTTGGCCAAAGGCATTGATTTATTTAAAGTACTTAAAGCGGCTTGTGTAAATCCCGTGCAGCATTACGATCTGGAAGTGGGCCTGCTACAACCCGGCGACCCCGCCGATTTTATTTTAATTGATAACCTGGCGGATCTAAATGTTTTACAAACTTATATCGACGGTTTTTTAGTGGCCGAAAACGGCCGTACCCTGCTGCCGTTTACGCCCAGCGAAGTAATCAATAATTTTAAGGCTACCCCGCAAACAGCTGCTGCGTTTAAGATACTAATTTCCGAACAAACCGCTTTTATTCAGGTAATGGAAGCCTACGACGGTCAGTTGATAACCGGCAGTACGCGGGTAGCCGCTAACATCCAAAACGGCGAAATCGTACCGGATATCGAAAATGACATTCTGAAACTGGCCGTGGTTAACCGATACCAGGACAGCAAGCCGACAGTAGCTTTTATCCGGAACTTTGGTTTAAAAGAAGGTGCCATTGCCTCTTCGGTAGGCCACGATTCGCATAATATTCTGGCCGTTGGCGTAGATGATGAAAGCATTTGCCGCGCCGTGAATTTAATTGTGCAAGCCAAAGGTGGTATAGCAACGGTTAGTCCCCGTACCGAAAAAATATTGCCCTTGCCGGTAGCCGGCATTATGTCGCCCGCTGACGGGTACGAAGTGGCCCGGTCTTATGCCGATTTGGACCAGATGGCAAAACTGATGGGCAGCAACCTGGCCTCGCCGTTTATGACTTTATCTTTTATGGCCTTGCTGGTTATTCCGGCGCTGAAACTAAGCGACCAAGGATTGTTTAACGGAGAATCATTTACCTTTACTTCTTTGGTGATTGATTGATAAAAACACCGGTGGAAAAACTTAGGGGAGCTGGGTGCAAAAAGCCAGTAATTTTTTTAAGTCTTCTTCTTTCTGTAAATCAACCCGGTTGTCTTTCATAAATCGCTCAACGGCTGGTTTATGTTTAGAAAATATTTTCAGAATATTGGCTTTGGTCGCCAAAAAGAATTGATTGTTCTGGTCAGCCACATAGTAACTTGCTCTTTTTGCTAAAACCAAATATTCATTAATATTCAAATGCTTAATTTGCCCGTTTACGGCATAACTGCCATAATTGGTGGTAGCGGAGGCATTCGAATATTGGTCGTAAGCCACACCGCTGGCTTTATCTGAAGTTTTAAACTTCTGGGTTATCAGGAGCTTTACCGTATTATAATCAGCAATTAACTCCCCAAAACTTTTATTTTCCGGATCGTAGTAAAATTTAGAGTCACCAATAGCCACCAATTTCACCAGGTATAAATTATCCAGGGCCAGGGTATCGCCTTTGGGGCCGATAAAATGCATTTCGCCCAGTAACTGGTTATAGTTAAGATTTCCTTTGGCGGGGCTGCCGGAATTGTATTGGATAACCGCTTCCTGGAAAGCAGGAAAACGGTAAGCCACATCCTTAAAATCATGACTGCCAATTTTACCGCCTACTTTTACTTTTATCCGCTCGGTGTCCTGGGCAAATCCTTTCGAGAGGCAAAAAAAACAAATTAGCAGCAAGCTCAATATTTTCAAGCCGAAGCAATTGCCGGCTGCGCTTAAAGCTTCTTTTTTGTTTTCCATGACCTTGTTATTTTTCCGAAGAAATAATTTTTACCACCCTATATGGCAGTTCATTTGGCAGTATCGAAATAAATATGGTTCTGCTGACCTGTAACCGACAACTTACTGTTTTACAGCTTCTTCTATCAGAAAGATAAGCAATTCGCCTTTGAATTACAAGGTGTAGATATCCTATTAACGGTTCAGGAATATCTTCTTTAAAATAATAGAAAACAGAACCAACTCCCGCCGGATTGACCCGTAACATAAAGGGTTTAAAATTTTGTTTAACCCGAAGAAGATAAAATTATGGCTGATTTAAAAGATTTGAATGATTTGCTTTATCACGAAATACAGGTTTTGTACAGCGGTGAAGAACTCCTGATCGCTGCTTTGCCCCGGATGATAGAAAAAGCCCAGGACAGCTCGCTGAAAGCTGCTTTTACGCAGCACCTCGACGAAACAAAACAACAACTTGAGCGCTTGAAACAAGCTGCCGAACTGCTGAACATTAAATACGAAGGAGATGGCAATCCCAGTATGAAAGGCTTGATTGCCGAAGGCGAAAAAGTAATGCATAAAGATGCCACTCCCGAAGCGATGGATGCTGCTTTAATCTGCGGCACGCAAAAAATAGAGCACTATGAAATTTCGGGCTACGGCACGGCGGCCCACTTGGCCGATGGCTTAGGCTTTAAGGTAGTAGCCGAGCTGCTACGCCAGACCTTGCAGGAAGAACAAAATACTGATACCAAACTAAACGATTTGGCCAAAACGAATATTAACCGCAAAGCGGCACAGGCCACGGAAGCTAGTGTTACCCCAGTTTAGTTTTTAGAGGAGGCTGGACAAGATTTATAATCTCGTTGGACAGAGCCCCAGATTTTTAATCCGATAGTATTCTAATAATTATCCTGGAACAACACTTGTTTTTACTAATCAAAAAAAGGAGGATAGCAAATTAATATTTGTTATCCCCCTTTTTTGATTAGTAAAATATTTTATTACCGGCTGGCCTGGGCTTTGGCTGCTTCCGCAATGGCGTCGTAAATAACCTGTTGGACAGCCGTGCGGGTATTCAGCTGGCTCAATTTATTATTGTTACGGGTGGGATTAACCCGGTTAGACAAAAAGACATAAACCAAATCGTATTTGGGATCGACCCAGGTGAAAGTACCCGTAAAGCCGGAGTGCCCGAAGCTTTCGGGGCTGGCGCCTTTGGCGGCATTGCCATTCTCAACGTACGGCGAATTAATGCGGTCGAAACCCAGTGCCCGTCGATTGGTGGGGCAAAACTGACAACCGGTGTAGGTATTGAGGGTGGCTTCGCTGATGTACCGGCGGCCGGCAACCTGGCCTTTTTGTAAATACATCTGCATTAATTTCGCTAAATCGTTGGCGTTGCCAAACAAGCCGGCGTGGCCCGATACGCCACCCAGCATGGCCGCGCCCTCGTCATGTACAGTGCCGTGCAGCAACTGCTTCCGGAACAACGAATCGTATTCGGTGGGCACAATCCGGTTATGCGGAAAATGCTTTTCGGGAGTAAAGGTAAGTGTTTGCGCCCCTAAGGGCTTGTAAAAATTCTCTTTCAGGTAATCTTCAAATTTCTTGCCTGTCAGTCGCTCTACAATAACCGGATACAGGTAAAAAGACAAATCGCTGTACACATAACCGGCCTTCTCATTCAGCGGCGATTCTTTTATTTGCTTGTATATTTTTTTGTGGTAGTTGCGGTGCATGTACAGGTTCTGCGCTACTTTTATCGGGAACCGGGCCGAGGAATCGGCTTTGAAGGTAAACCATTTGAATTTTCCATTTTTCTTAACGGTATTTTGCCAGAACGGAATCCAAGCTTTCAGCCGGGCCTGGTGGGCCAATATTTCTTTAAACACCAGGTTTTCTTTGCTGGAACCCCGGAACTCGGGCAGGTATTCGCCTACGGTTTTATTAAAATCAAATTTCCCTTCGTCCTGCAGTTTCATGAGGGCCGCAATAGAGGTACTTATTTTGGTTACCGAGGCCAGGTCGTAAATATCGGTATTGGAAACCGGCATTTTATTTTCGTAAGTGTGGTAACCAAAAGACTTCTGGTAAATAACATTACCGCCTTTAGCCACCAGTACCTGCGCGCCCGGAATAGCTTTTTCCCGGATAGCCAGCTGCACCAGCGAATCGATACGGCTAAAAGTTCTGGAACTAAGACCAATATCTTCGGGCGAGCTATATTTAAATTGGCCACCACCCGTAGTAGTTACGCCCATACTGGCCTTATAAACCGATGTAGATGTAACCGGTAAACGGCCCTGGGAACCTATTCCGCCAAAAATAATTTCGGCGGCTACTTCCTGCGCATTCACTGATTCCTGGTAGGCCATAATAACGGCATTCAGCTTTTCCAGGTCCTGGAACTTAGCCGAAGAATAGGCATTCCCGAAAATACTTAATATAGTTTTTTTGCCTTTAGCCAGCTCTTTTACAAACACCACCGTTTCGGCACTTACCCCATAATTGCCGGCCGGCCGCGTACTTAAATCGTGAACGCCCGCAATAATCAAATTATACTTTTGCAACTGATTTTTCAGGTCACGCAGGTAATCGATGGAGGCGTTGGCCGGCAGAAAGAAATTAGTAGTAGGTGCGTAGCGGTTTAGCATCTGCTGAAATGGCGTTGCGGTTTGGGTACCAATAGAAAGGGCCGCGATCCGCAAAGTATCCAGGTTCTTTACCGGCAGGGCATTGCGCTGGTTGCGCAGCACCGTTACCGACATTTCCGAGAGTTTACGGTTAATGAAATTACCCATCGGGTTGTTTAAATCCTGGTACAGGTTTTTCAACGCTACTGGTTTAAACTGATGCAGGCCGGCCCAATATTTAGCCGCTAATATTTTTTTTACCCGCAAATCAATTTCTTCCTGCGTTATTTCCTTTTTGGTGATCGCTTCGCGGATTAAAGTAATCGCCAGCGATACATTCTCCGAAAACTCAATAATATCGTTCCCGGCCAATATTGCTTTTACATCGGCTGTTCCGTTCGGGAAATTATTCGTTACGCCTTTCATATTCATGGCATCCGAAATAACCAATCCTTTAAAACCCAGTTCGTTTTTTAATAAATCGGTAACAATGGGCTTAGACAAGGTAGAAGGCAGGTTTACCGTAGTATCAAGCGCCGGAATATTCAAGTGCGCTACCATCACGGAACTTAGCCCTTGCCGCATCAGCTCTTTAAACGGGTACATTTCCAGGGTATCGAGGCGCTTGCGGTTATAGTAAATTTTAGGCAAGGAATAATGCGAATCTACGTCGGTATCGCCGTGGCCAGGAAAGTGTTTAGCGCAGGCCAGGATGCCTTTATCCTGCATGCCTTTCATGTAGGCCGCCCCTTTACGGGCCACATTTTGCTTGTTTTCGCCGAAAGACCGGAAGTTTATAACGGGGTTATCAGCGTTATTATTTACATCAATCACCGGGGCAAAATTGATGTGCATGCCAATGCGTTTAAACTGGCGGGCCACCTCGGCACCCATGTCGTAAATAAGTTTATCGTCCTGAATGCCGCCCATGCTCATCTGGTAAGGAAATTTAACGGTACTATCCAGGCGCATCCCCAAACCCCACTCAGCATCCATTGCAATGAGCAACGGCACTTTGGAAATACTTTGGTAGCGGTTGGTGAGTTTGGCCTGCCGCACCGGCCCGCCCTGAAAAAAGACCAGGCCACCCACTTTATGCTGAGCTATCACGCTGGCAATAGAATCTTCGAATCTCTTGTTCCGGTTAGAATAGGCGGCCACCATTATCAACTGGCCAATGCGTTCATCGGGGCTAAGGGTTGCAAATACCGAATCGACCCAATGCTGATTTGTTTTGAGAAAAGGTGGTGCAATGTCGACCTTGGGGATTACCGGCTTAACCGGGGTACCGGCTTTTTTGGTTTGGGCAGTTGCCGCAAAAAGAATACAA
>JAQBNV010000465.1 GCA_028288395.1 Adhaeribacter sp.
CGGGTTTTTCAATGGAAGTAATTTTAGGCGATTGGGTATTAGTTGCCGGTAAGGATTTTTTTAATTAGAAGATTCCCTCCGGGAAAGACTAACACTATTTTACCGTCTTTTTAAAAGTTTGATGCAAGATGGTTCACCAGTTTTGGAATTAAACCAATCTCTTAAAAAAGGCCAGCCAGGAATTAACCCGGCTGGCCTTTTTTATTTTCTTATAATCGCTTAAAGGCAATTTATTATCAAGCTGCAAACATGCAGCTCTGTACCCGGGATTTTAAACCTGGGAGCAAGCGGCCGGTACCAGGAAGGTGCGGGTTATTTTGGATACAATTTTGGCATTGGCATAATCCGGTATGCTGCTTATTTTTTTCCATTCCGGATCGCTGCCGAATACTTTCCAGTTCTTATCATGTTCGGCCATGTCGTCGAAGGTAAGCAGATAGGTAAGGTTCGGGCGCATTTCCCCTATAATGGTTTCGCCAAAAAATACCGGGGTAAGGCCTACTCTTTTAAAAATAGCTATTTCGCCCGCTTCGTTAAACATTTCAATTTTCTTCTTAGCGGCCACTTCGCTGTGGCTTTCATAACGACGTAACTCAAACATCCGGGCTTTTTTGGCGGGTACTTCTATCTTGGGCATGTGGGTAAATGCCCGCATAAAAGAACTTTCGATGCGTTCGTAGGCCGGTTCGGTAGCGGATGCATTTAAATAAGGTGCACCGGCTTTTAGGTAGGCATTATCTGTGGCCAGCTTATCGGTTACTTTTATAAAATCTTCGACGGTGTTAAACGGAATAATGGCGTACAGTTTGGTTTGCACTTCGGGTTGCTGCTCGGTAAAAACGCCAATATTTTTACTCCCTAATTTATTTAAAGCCGGAATGGCTGCCAGCTGAAAGTAATCTTCTACAATTTTTTGTTGTGTTTGGTTTTTTAGGGTGTATACCCGCAATTCGTAATACTCCTGGTTAACTTTCTTTTGCCAGGCAGTACCGGCCGCCGCCAAGCCTACCTGCGGCAAAATGGTGGGTATAGAACTGATAAGAAGCGATGTTTTTACAAAGTTCCGTCTTTTCATGAAAAATAATATTAAGTGGATATCTGTTTACCTGCTCCTTGGACCGGAACAACTCTGCGTTTATTTTTAAAGCACCAATATATTTAGACCAGTACTGAAATTTTAAACTTTTGCCCAAAGTAGAAAAAGCCTTTAAACCATCCAAATACAATCGGTGCAAATGATTAAAAAAGCCTTCATCTAAACCAATTTTATACCGGTGATCTATACTGCCAAACCTGACCCTAGGAGTTATTAAGCCTCGGCGCTACTTCCTAAGGGATGCCGTATCACAATACGCCACAAAAGACCAAACGAGTACCTAAAAAGATGAATATAATTGAAATTGGGGTTTGCATGGGCGTAAGTATACCAGGATATAAGTATCTTCCTTATATTGGGTTTGCCAAAGAATATTTAGGCGGAATTTTCTAAAAGAATAAATTAAGCCATCAACCCCTTATTCTTTATGATTTACCCGGACCAAACTTTAGGCTTACGTTAAAAAAGAGAGATAATGATTAGGACCAATCCTACCGCTAAAAATGCGTTTTATTACTGCCGCCGCGCTGTTTTGTCTCTCGTGCTCTTATTAATTTTGCCTTTTGCCCAGGCCCAAACCAAATCTCCTTTTCCGAAAGAAACCAGACGCATTTTATTTCTGGGTAACAGCATTACCTATGCCGGTCAATATATTGCCGATATAGAAGCTTATTTTCTTACGCATTACCCGGGGCAGTCCTATGAATTTATTAACGTGGGGCTCCCCAGCGAAACGGTTTCGGGATTGAGTGAACTGGGCCACGCGGACGGCAAATTTCCCCGGCCGGATTTACACGAGCGGCTGGCACGGGTGCTGGCCCAGGTGCAGCCCGACGTGGTTTTTGCCTGCTACGGCATGAACGATGGCATTTACTTGCCTTTCGACCCCACGCGCTTTAAGGCATTCCGGTCCGGCATCCGGTGGTTACACACCGAGCTGGAAAAAAGTGGCGCTAAAAGAATTATCCACCTAACGCCGCCGGTGCACGATGATAAAACATTGGGTACCAAGGGCTACAATCTGGTATTAGGCAAGTATTCCCAATGGTTAATGTCGCAAGAAGATTCGCTCAGCTGGGAAGTAGCAGACATTCATACGCCTATGACCCAATTTCTGGAATCTAAAAAGCAAGCGCATCCGGATTTTAAACTGGCGAATGACGGGGTGCATCCCGGCGCATTGGGACATTGGCTGATGGCCAAAGCTACCTTACTTTATCTGGGCGAAAAAGCAGCGGATGTGCCCGATGTCCTGTCCACGTTGCAGGTGCATCCCCGGGGAGAAGAAATATATAAACTCGTAAGCCATCGGCAGTCCATCATGAAAGATGCCTGGCTAAAGTCAACCGGCTTCAAACGCCCCGGTATGGCGCCCGGGCTGCCTTTGGCAGAAGCAAAAGAACAGTATAACCAAATAGAAAAACGAATCCGGGCAACGCTAAAAAGCAAAGTTCCGCCCCGGGTACGCGTGGCCTGTATCGGGAACAGCATTACCTGGGGTGCCGGGCTGAGCCATCCCGGCGCAGAAGCCTATCCGGGGCAATTGCAAAGGCTGCTGGGCTACGATTATGAGGTTCTTAACTTCGGGGTAAACGGCCGTACCGCTATGAATATCGCAGCTGCCTACCAGACTACCAGCCAGTACCAGGAAGCTTTGCGGGCCAACCCGGATATTGTAACCATTAAACTAGGCACCAACGATAGTCGGGCACCTTACAAGTATAAAATAGCCGAAAATTTCATAGCTGATTACAAAAAGCTGGTGCAATCTTTCCGCAACCTGCCTTCTCGTCCCCGCATTATTTTACTCCTGCCGGTCGCATCTTACGTTACCGATACCGCCCGGCAAACCGACGCGGTTATCTCCCGGGAGGTGATACCCCGCATCCGGCAGGTGGCTTACGACGAAAAGCTGGAATTAATAGACCTGCACGCCCTTACCCTGGAGCAGCCAACTTTGTTCCCCGACCAGTTGCATCCCAATGCCGCCGGCGAACTATTGATCGCCCAACGCTTATTCGCCTATTTAAAAACCAAAACTGTACCGGGGTTTGATATATTTCAGATATTAAAAATGCCATACCGGGTGTCCAGTTTCTTTGGCTACGATTGCGCTGATTTTAATTATAATGGCCGCAGCGCCAAAATTGTAAAACCCCGTGTAGTAGCCCAGGGCAAGCCCTGGGTATGGAGGGCTCGTTTTTTCGGGCACGAACCGCAAACAGATATTGCCTTACTGGACCGGGGCTTTCATATTGTGTATTGCGATGTGGCGGAATTATTTGGTAACCAGGAAGCAGTTACGCTTTGGAACAAATTCTACGGGTTTATGCAGCAGGCAGGGTTGTCGAAAAAGGTGGTCCTGGAAGGTTTTAGCCGCGGCGGAGTGTACGTGTATAATTGGGCAGCGCAAAACCCGGGCAAGGTGGCCGGTGTTTACGCCGATGCGCCGGTGCTGGATTTACGGAGTTGGCCGGGTGGGCAAGGCAAGGGCCCAGGTAGTCCGGCAGATTGGGAAAAATTTAAGCAAGCCTATGGCTATACCACCGAGGAACAAACGAAGAATTTCAAGAACAACCCCCTTGACCACGTAGCTAAAATTGCGAAAGGGAAATACCCGATGCTCCATGTGGTGGGCGATGCAGACGACGTTGTGCCGGTGGAGGAAAATACTACTCCTTTTGCAGAAAAGGTAAAAGCGTTGGGAGGCAATATTCAGGTAATCCATAAGCCGGGCGTAAAACATCACCCACATAGTTTGGCTAACCCGCAACCAATTATCGAATTTATCTTAAAAGCGGTGTATGGGAAGGAAGCTTTATAAAATAAATCAGACTCCCGGAAAAACAGGTTATTTCTTCCAAGCGCAAGCCTAGTGTTCCTCCAATTTAATTTTTAGAAGTAATATTTACTGAGTTAACCTTCGTGTAGTGGCTGGTCATCTTTTCTCTGGCGTTGCTGACGGTAAAACTCCAGTGGATTTTAGCGCTTTTTCTGTTTCGCTGCTCCCCCCAAATCAGTACCTGTTTCTCCAGTTCTTCAAGACTAGCTATTCTTCTGTGCAGGCACTCGCGGGCCAGGGCAGAGAACTCAATCTCGGCCAT